>JBDTLL010000037.1:0-13728 GCA_039934815.1 Daejeonella sp.
ATAACTAATTTTTCGAAGAAATCTACAAATGAGCTTCTCACAATATTCCGTGAATATTCTATGTTTACCGGATTGTCGTAAACAAACTTGCTGAAGCTTGCCAGAAAACGGTTGGGCAGGGGTTTGCTGTAAACATTATCCAGGATCTCATCATGCGTTAGTTTGTACGTATCCCAAAATACTTCCCGCACTTCTTTAGGCATGTAGCCACGCAGATAGTCGGCGATCAGTTTTTTACCAATATAGCAGCCGCTTCCTTCATCGCCTAAAATATAAGCCAGTGAATCAATATTAAGCGCTACATCTTTACCATCATAAATACAGGTGTTTGTTCCGGTACCTAAAATGGCGGCAAATCCTTTTTTCTGTCCCAGTAAAGCTCTTGCAGCGGCCAGCAGATCATGGCCCACATACACTTTCGCCTTTTTAAACTGAACTTCGAGTGCAGCCTTTACAATATTGGCCTTTTCATCATTATGAACTCCGGCACCGTAGTAATAAACTTCAGTTACTTTATCATAAGTAATATCGGTGGGCATCGTTTTTTTAAGTGATTTAACGATGTAATCCGTATTGGAAAAATAGGGATTATAGCCTTCTGTATTAAAATAGATCTTTTCATTTTTTTCGTTTAGCAGGCACCAATTTGTCTTGGTAGAGCCTCCATCTGCAATAATGATCATATGTTTCGTTTTGATAAGAAAACTAAATGTAAGAAAATTACTTATTGTGTAAATAACACTAACGATTTTTTCGCAAAAAAAAAGTCCCGCCATAAAATGGCGGGACTTAAATATAGGATTAAATTATTACTAAATCTTTGTCTTAGTGTAGGTATTGTTAACCATGTTCAACTCAATTTTGTAAGTTCCGGCTTCAGTAATTTTGATGTTGTTATCGTTCTCACCATCAATTACGCCGTCGGGTTGTTTATCACCGTAGTTAACGCCCCAGTCACTGTTTAATCTGAACTTAAATTCTCCAACCGCCATCGGTACCGTTGCGGTCCATAAGCGGGTGCCGTTATTATAGCTCATTGCAAAATCTGGTCCGCCACCCCAGTTGCTTCCTTCCGGAGCACTGCCTACAATTCCCCATGAATATGGAACTGCTGTAAACGTATTTGCATTTAAGTCTGCGGTAAGTTTGTAAGTACCCGCACCTGGAACCTTCAAATTATCACCTGCTGATGCACTGATTGAACCGCCACCGGCATCACCGTAAGCTACGGTCCATTCTTTTTTAGGAGTGATTTTGAATTCGAAAGATCCGCCAGCGGCATATTTAATAATACCTTCATAAATTCCGTTGCTTGTTGCAGAGATTAAACTATCTGCAGTGCCCGGGTTCCATCCCTGGTAATCACCGGGAACATAAATGAAAGATACCAGTGCATACGGTGTAACTTTTAAAGCAGCTGCGTTTGTAAATGTTGGCGCAACTTGCGGCGAAAGAACAGTTTTAACACGTGCCTCAATATCAGCTGAAGAACCGGGAGCCAGATTCATGCTCAGTAATAAAGCATTAAAATCGATCACAGTAAAGCTTTTGGTAGTTGCACCCGGCTCTAATGAAAATTCTTTTGGATTTGCAAAATTAGTTCCTTTTGCAGCTAACTGCAATGAAGAGGTAACTGCCGCAGCATAACCAAAATCAGGAGCGGTAAATGTAAAAGTAACCGCGTTTTGCGTAGCATTAGCTTTTGCTAAAACCAGGGTAGAAGAAGAAGTTGTCAGCGTACCGGCAGCTCCGTCTGTACGGGCAATTACTTTAACCTCGTCTTTTTTACAAGACCAGATCAGCATAGACATCATGCTGAGTAAAATGAATTTATTAAACAACGCTTTCATATAAAAAGGGTTAGGGTTAATTGTTAAAATTTAAAAACGGCGGAAACTATTTTCCGCCGGTATTATTTAATAGCCTGAGTTTTGAGTCAGGTTAGGATTTGCCGCAACGTCTGATGCTGGAAGTGGAAATAGTTTTCTGAAATCTTCTACAGATTTACCGGCTTTAACGCCACCTTTCCACGGCCATAAATATGATCCGGATACAAACTTTCCGTAACGGATCAAGTCTGTTCTTCTGTGTCCTTCCCAGTATAATTCACGTGCTCTTTCATCTAAAATAAGATCCAGGTTTAAGGAAGCTACATTTCCTGAAGCATTTCCATAAGCTCTGGTTCTGATATTGTTGAAGTACGTTAAGGCTGTAGCTGCATTACCTGCACCACCTCTTAAAGTTGCTTCCGCATAGATCAGATACATTTCAGAAAGTCTGAATAGCGGGAAATCTGAATCAACGAAAGTAGCATTCACTCCGGAAACGCCTGCGCTGTTCTTATTTTTGAATTTAGTTACCGCGTAACCGTCTGTAAAAGTAGATAAGCTGTTAATTTCTTTAGACTGACCGTTTGTAAAAAACTGAGCTCTTTTATCAGTTGAACCATCCTCATTAGGGAAAAGGTCTACCAGAGCTTTTGTTGTACGAAGACCGGCCCATGCATAATCAACACCATAATCTGATGCGTTCATGCTGCCACCTATAGATGCATGCGTTAAGAAAGTAGTACCACCATATAACTGAGTTTTAGCTCCGTCATAGTTAATGGTGAAAATTGATTCGGTGTTATTGATATTATTATCATTAGCCAGCAGGTTGCTGTATTTTGAGATCAATGAATAACCACCGTCAATAACTTTTTTAGAATAAGTTACCGCGTCATTATTTCTTTCAGTACCTGTATAGGTTTTTGCATTTAAATAAAGTCTGGCTAACAAAGCGTCTGCAGCGTATGAATTAACTCTTCCGTAATAGTCTGCTGTTTTAGTTGCAGGAAGTTCAGTTTCTATCGCCTTTAATTCAGACTCTATGTAAGTGAACAAATCAGCACGGCTAATTTGTTTAGGAGCCGGACCGCCAATAAGATCATCTTCTGTAATGAACGGCGGATTTCCGTAAAGATCTAACAATACCCAGTATTGAAATGCTCTTAAAAATCTAACTTCTGCTCTGTTATGACGAATTTCTTCGGCCTGTGGACCGGAAATTCCTCTTGATGCTAATTTATCATCAGCAGATTGTCTCAAAAACTCGTTAACTAACGTAATTTGATAAAGACTTCTGTAATATAAACCTTTTAAGAAAGGGTTGTCTGATGTCCAGTTCATGTTATGAAAATCCTGAACTCCGGCATCACCCCAGGCAATTACCGCTTCATCTGTACTTAATTCCTGTGCTTTCCAGAAAGTTCTCAAAAAGTCAGCGTTACTACCTTCGTCAAGACCGGCAATATCTGCAGATCCGCCGCCTCCTGAATTTCCAGTCAGTGCGAAACTACCGTAAACTTTAGCTAAAGATTGCTGATATCCTTCCGGAGTGCTGTAAACAACCTCAGACGTAACATCGTTTTGTGGTTGCAGATCTAACATCTTTTCGCAGGATGTCAGGGTTAGAGCAACTATAGATAATCCTAAAGTTGCTTTTAATATATTTTTTCTCATTTTATTTTAGTTGAGGGTATAATTAAAAATCAAGATTTAATCCCAATACAAATGTTCTTGGTCTTGGATAAAAGTTGTTGTCAATTCCACCACTAATTTCCGGGTCAATACCTTCATATTTAGTCACTGTGAAAACGTTCTGTGCATTTGCATTTAAACGAAGGTTAGCTTTGTTGTTGAATATCTTACCTACAGTATATCCTAAATTGACGTTATCTAATTTTAAGAAAGATGCATTCTTTACATAATAGTCAGACAGGAAGAAGCGTGTTCCGGCACCAGAAAAATTAGTATTTAACACATCTCTTGATCCGTTATTTAAATAATTTAATGGATTGAAAATGTTTCTTAATGTTCCGGTACTTGATGCTACGTTATTGTAAACATAGTTGCCAATGTTTGCACGCATTACAAAACCAGCTGTCCAGTTTTTAAAGCTTACATTACTGTTAAAACCTAAGAAAACAGGAGCATCCGGACCTTTGTAGCGATACAAATCTTTATCTGTGATCTGTCCGTCGCCATTTCTGTCTACAAAAGTATCTTCAATTGGCTTCCCATCTGCATTGTAAACCTGCTGATAAACATAGAAAGCGCCTCTTGTAAATCCGGTACTGTGAATCTGGATACTGTTACCAGTTCCACCAGAAATTCCACCTACCTGTACACCATTATAATTCGGATCGTCAACTGCTGTTAAGTTAGTGATCGTGTTTTTATTGAATGTAGCGTTGAATCCAACGTTCCAGTTGAAGTCTTTTTTCTGAACTACTGCTCCATTAATTAAAAACTCAAATCCTTTGTTTTCCATGTTACCAACGTTATCAACAAATATGTTGATGAAGTTAGTTCCAGCCGGCTGAGCAATCTCATTTAAAAGATCTTTGGTTTTTTTGAAGTAGTAATCTAAACTACCGGTGATTCTGTTGTTTACAAAACCGTAATCTAAACCGATGTTAGATGTAGCAGTTTCTTCCCATTTCAAATCGCCGTTGTATGGTGATGGTCTGTATAAGTTATAGAACTGACTACCCAATTGGTATTGAGCGGTAGCGTTACTGATTGTATAATTACCTAAATAAGAGTAATTAGAAATTCCATCCTGCTGACCTGTAATTCCGTAACCCAATCTCAGTTTTAAATTAGAAACAGTTTTGCTGTCTTTTAAGAAATCCTCATCAGACATGTTCCAGGCAAAAGCTGCAGAAGGGAAGAATCCCCATCTGTTTTGCGGCGAAATACGTGAAGATGCATCTGTACGTACAGTTCCTGTAAATACATATTTGCTGTTTAATGAATATACTAATCTTGAATAGTAAGAAAGCAATCTGTTCTCCGGCTTATCTGTATCGAAAGTCGGAGTAGATCCCGGTCTCATGGTGCCATCATAACTGTAATCAGCATAATTATAAACATTGGTATAAAAATCCTGATAAGATGTACCTGCCATAATATCTATACGGCTATTGATTGAATTCAGATCTTTTACGTAGTTCAAATAGAAATCAGCAACAGTATTGGTCTTCTTTTGCAGGTAAAAATTATTTACACCACCTTTTGCCACATTGCTTGGATCGTTAAATCTGTTGAATGAAGATGCAGCTGCATCAGGTATTACGATAGTACCTTCGCCTTTTGCAACATCGTAACCTAAATTTAAATTCGCTCTAAGATCTTTTAAGAAAGGCATGGTATAATCAAACTGGATATTACCTACGCTTCTTTTAACCTTACTTCTGTCGTCTTTTTGCTCTAATAATCCCAATGGATTTTTTGGTGATAAACCTCTTAAACCAGTAGTTGAAGTGGCATCAAGCCATTCCCAGTAACCTCCGTAATTATCATTACCTGAATATACCGGCTGTGAGGGATCAAAATTTGCAGCTGCTCCTATAGAACCCTGGTCTGCAAATACGCTTTTACTTAAACTTCCCTTTAAGGCGATGTTTATTTTTAAATTGTCGTTTAATAAACGTGGGTTTAAGTTTAAGGCAAGAGAAGTTCTGTCCAGATTACCTGATCTTAAAATTCCGTCCTGATTTAAATATCCTAAAGAAACACGATAAGGCATTTTGCCGGCAGCACCGGAAATACTCAGATTGTTATCTGTTGTTAATGCGTTCTGGTAAATTTCATTCTGCCAGTCGGTAGAAGCATTACCTAATAAAGCCTTTAAAGCCGGGGTAGCTAATGGATCTGTGCTCGTTTTTACTAAATTAGAAAACTCAGACGGACTTAAGATATCTGCTTTTTGTGCGATGTTGGCAACTGAAAAATTTGAGTTAAATGATAACTGTGGTTTTCCGGACTGACCTTTTTTGGTAGTAATGATAATTACACCGTTAGAAGCTCTTGATCCGTAAATAGCCGTAGCCGACGCATCTTTTAATATACTGTATGATTCAATATCATTTGGGTTGATCAACGATAATGCGTTTGGAGAACCGGCAATACCACCAATCTCTAAAGGAACACCGTCAACTACAATTAACGGGTCGTTAGTTGCGTTTAAAGAAGCGCCTCCGCGGATGCGGATAACACTACCAGCACCCGGAGCACCACCATTTGAAGTGATTTGAACACCGGCTACTTTACCTGTAAGTAATTGTTCAGGAGTAGTGATCTGGCCTTTGTTAAAATCTTTAGTGGTAACAGTTGCTATAGATCCGGTTACATCCGATTTACGTTGTGTACCATATCCTACGATAACAACTTCGTTCAGACTTTCTGCAGATGGTAATAACTTGAAATCAACTTTCGTTTCTGAATCTCCAACATTAACCGTTTTTTCGGAAGTATTGTAGCCAATAAATTTAACCACCAATGTGGCTGAGCCGTTTTGAATACCGCTAATTCTGTAATAACCGGTTCCATCAGTAGATGTACTCTGGTTTTGTCCTTTTAACGACACTGATGCACCAGGTAAAGGTTGATTTGACTCATCCATTACACGCCCGCTTATACTTCCGGTCTGTGCCGATGCCACGATTGCTGTCATCAGAAAAATACAGGAAAGCATAAGCTTCATCAAGTAATTTTTTTTCATGTAAATTGTTGTTTAGTTAATTAAAATGTTTGAGGCTAGTTGTGTATAATACACTATCGTTAAAATTACGTTCCTCACTCGCATTTCCAAATTATGTGGAATAATTTTTTATCCAAATTTCCAGAGGAGTTTTGGCCACAGCTATTCGCCCTGATTTTCTTGTGTTTATTATCCAATAAGCTGCATTACTGAAATTATAAAAGTCTGATAATTAAATATTTAAACGATTATTTAATATTTAATTAGTGTAAAATTTACACTAAGTTTAAATTTCCCTGATTTTCGGGAACGGTACCGGTAACGTTCCCGAAAAATTCTCAACAACTAAAAATCTGAGCTCCGGAAAGCGTCAGATTTCTTCCTGTTTTCAAAAAAAAGTCAAGAAAATTTTTAAAAATTCAAATTTCGTAACGTGGTGATTTTGTGAATTTGAACTAAAGATTTCAGAGCATTTTTTGCTCATAATTTCTAATGAAACAGAGATTTTTTAAATTGGAAAATTTAAGGTTTCAGTTTGGGGAATTGATTGTCAAAGGTGTCGGTTTAAATCCCACGAAAGTGAAATTGATTTACGGACTTTTTACCAGAACTGTAGCACTAAATAAAATTGCATTGCTTACTCGCATTTCAGAACCCATTCAGCTTTCCTGTTTGGCAACAAATACTTATTTAAGCTTTCGCCGATGACTCCCGGGAGATAATTTTGGAGTTGCAAACTACATGCTGGCTCACGTTTTTAGAACCTTTCGATTTTATAGCATCAAATAGCAATCTGGCAGACTCAACGCCCATTTCTAATGCCGGCTGGGTGATGGTAGAAAGGGAGGGGCTTAACAGCGAGGCAATCTCCAGACTCGAAAAGCTAATCAATTTGATGTCTTCCGGAATTTTAATATTCTCGTTTTTACAAACCTGGTAAGATGCTATGGCCAAACGTTCTACCGATGCAAATATTCCGTCTGGTTTTAATTCTTTAAAAGCTTTGCTTAGAATCTCAATATTTTGCGTTAAATCGTTGCTGCAATCAATAATCAGTTCATCACGGTAGTTAATTTTATGCTTAATCAACGCATCAATATAACCGTTCATACGCATTTTACCGATTGAATGATTTTTGTTAACAACCAGATATGCAATATTTCGACAGCCATTATTTATTAAATGCTCTGTCGCAGAAAAACTGCTTTCATAATCATTGCTGGTTACTTTAGATGTGTCAATATCATCGTAAACACGGTCAAAAAATACCAACGGAATGTTTTTCTTCTTCAGTTTATTTAAATAATCGTGATTTTTATTCTCGCCGGAAACGGACATGATAATGCCTTCTACACGGCCGCTGTGCAGGTTTCCGATGAATGAGGTTTCTTTATCAAAATCATCATAGGTTAAATAAATTAAAATATGATAACCGTTTTCGCGGGCAATTCGTTCAATTCCGTTAATTGCCTGCGAAAAGAAATTATTAGCAATTTCGGGAACAATTACAGCTATGGTATTACTTTTCTGATCTCTTAAATTACTAGCGTGATGATTGGGCTCATAATTTAACTCGTACGCTAAACTTAAAACCCGTTCCTTAGTTTCTTTATTAATATCACTGCTTCCGCGGAAAGCCCGGGAAATAGTTGATGTAGATAGATTAAGTTCCTTTGCTAATTTTTTAATATTGATACTATCCATAACTCTAAAAGAAGCACGATTTTAGGATTTTTTTTCTAAGTTAACTAAGAAATAAATAATCCGCGAGCCAATAATTACCTAATTTTAAAAAATTTATTTTCCTTTTATGCTGTTTAATTTATCGGGAAAGGGTTTTCTAACCTTTCTTTTTTTCTTTTTTTTAGTTGCAAATTCTTTTGCTCAGAGCCATCAAGTTCAATTTATAATTAAAAATTTGCCTCCAAAAACAGAGGCGTCGGCAACTATCTATTTAGCGGGAAGTATCAATAACTGGAACCCGGCGGATAGTCTATACCGTTTCAAAAATACTGCGGCGAATAAGTTTGAGCTTGTTTTAAATTTGCCTTCCGGGATAAATGAATACAAAATAACCCGTGGCTCCTGGGACAAATCTGAAGTTAAATTAAACGGCTCTCCGGCATCTAACCGCATGTTATTTGTCGCAAAAGATACCATCGTTGAACTTTCTGTAGAACAATGGCAGGACAATTTTAAGCAAGCTGAAAAAAAGCATACCGCAAGCAAAAATGTAAGCGTTCTGGATTCTGCCTTTTACATTCCTCAATTAGATAAAAATCGCCGTATTTGGATTTATCTTCCGCCGGATTATAATACGTCAATCAAAAAATACCCGGTAATTTACATGCAGGATGGTCAGAATTTGTTCGACCAATTTACATCCGGTTACGGAGAATGGGGCGTTGATGAAATAATGGATAGCTTATCCCGCAGCGGTTCTAAAATGTCAATTATAGTAGGCATTGATCATGGTGGCGACGCCCGTTTAACTGAATACAATCCGTACTCAAACACACGTTTCGGCAAGGGCAGAGGCAATGATTATGTAGATTTTCTGGCAAAAACGCTCAAGCCGTACATCGATAAAAATTTCAGAACCAAAGAGTCTGCAAAAAACACAAGTGTGGGCGGCAGTTCAATGGGTGGCTTAATTTCCATGTATGCTATCGCGAAGTATCCAAAAGTATTTGGAAAAGCTGCTGTTTTTTCGCCGTCCTTTTGGCTTACGCCGGAAATTTATGAGTTTGTTAAGGAAGAAAATCTTAAAAAAAATAAAATTTATTTCCTAGCCGGCGAACTGGAAAGTAATGAAATGGTGCCGGATATGATCAAAATGCGAGAACTCTTGATTTCGGAGGGAGTGAAAGAGAAAAATCTGAAGATCAAAACTTCGCCGGATGGCAAACACAGCGAATGGTTCTGGCACAAAGAATTTCCAGATTTTTATAACTGGATTACTGGTAAATAAGCTTAATCGGTATATATTTGCTGTTAGTACTCACCCATATTTTACCGGTTTTTGCCTGTAAATAAAATTAATTTTTCTGTCATGATTGTAGATCTTCGAAGCGATACTGTAACCAAACCGGGCAAAGAAATGCTCGAAGCCATGATGGGAGCCAAAGTGGGCGATGATGTGTTTGGTGAAGACGAAACGGTAAATGCGCTGGAAGAAAAAACAGCACATTTGTTTGGTATGGAATCAGGGCTATTTTGCCCTTCGGGAACCATGACCAACCAGATTGCCATTAAGTGTTTTACAAACCCAATGGAAGAAGTAATTTGCGATGAAACGGCGCACGTTTATCGTTATGAAGGAGGCGGAATTGCCTTTAATTCTTCCGCTTCAGTTCGTTTGCTTTACGGAGATCGGGGCAGATTAAATCCGGATCTGATTGAGCCGAACATCAATCCCGACAATATACATTATCCAAAAAGTACATTGGTTGTTCTGGAAAATACTGTGAATCGCGGCGGCGGTAGCTGTTATACTTTAGAGCAGATCGAGCCTATTTATCACCTTTGCCGACTTAAAAAATTAAGACTTCATTTGGACGGAGCACGAATTTTTAATGCTTTGATAAATACCGGTGATCACGCAAAGGATTACGGCGGCATGTTTGATGGTATTTCTGTTTGTTTATCTAAAGGTTTGGGCGCTCCGGTTGGCTCGGTATTGCTTGGAAGTCAGGAAACAATACAGAAAGCAAAACGAATCCGCAAAGTTTTAGGAGGCGGAATGAGGCAAGCCGGATTTTTAGCCGCTGCCGGAATTTATGCCCTGGATAATAACGTAAAACGCCTTGCAGAAGATCATTTACACGCTAAAACCCTTGCAAAAGCGCTAAAAGAATTGCCCTTTGTTACCAGCGTAATGCCTGCAGATACCAATATTGTAATTTTTGAGTTGGATCATCGCCATCATGCAGATGATTTCGTTGAAAAATTAAGTCATCACGGCGTTAAATGCAATACGTTCGGTAAGCAGATGATTCGATTTGTAACACATTTGGATGTAAGTCCGCAAATGATTGACTACACCATTGAGCAACTAAAAAAAGTTCATTAACCTCAATAAATATTTTCTTTAATACTTCTGTTTAATTTCCTTGAGGGATATGGTTTCTGTAACGTTCTGAATTGCAGGTATTTGTATATTTTCTGTGATCTTTTAGAACTTACTGTACTTTACAATGTTATTGATACAAATTCTTTAACTCTTCTGTGATCACCCTGATTATTAGAATATTATTTCCTCAGTAAGCCGGAATTTCCTTTGGGAGATCCAGATTTCTGCGGCATAAGAATTTGATTTTTTATAGAATATAATATGGAAAATACATCATCCCGAATAAAAATTCTTGTTTTTGATATTGGTGGTTCAACCATAAAGGCAACCGTGCTGAATGAAGACGGTGATCTTTTACAGGAGTACAGAAAACTGGATACACCAGATCCGGCGAGTCCGCAAAAAGTGCTTCAGCAAATAAAAAAATTGGCCGTAGGCTTTGAAGATTACGACAAAATTTCGGTTGGTTTTCCGGGTTACGTAAATAAAGGCATTGTTTCTACGGCACCAAATTTAGGAACCGAACTTTGGAAAAATATTAATCTCAACAAACTTATTGCCGATGCACTTAAAAAACCTGTTCGCGTAGCAAACGACGCAGATTTGCAGGGCTTGGGTGTTGTGAGTCAGGAAGGTTTGGAAATGGTTTTAACACTCGGTACCGGTTTTGGAACTGCTTTATTATTAGACGGACATTTATTGCCTCACCTTGAGTTGGCTCATCTTCCGGTTACTAAAAAGAAAACATATGACGAATACGTGGGCGATGCCGCTTTAGAAGATAAAGGTTTAAAAAAGTGGAACGATCGGATGGAAAAGATCATTTGCAACTTAAAAACTGTTTTCAATTATGACAGGCTTTATATCGGAGGAGGAAATTCAGACAAGTTAAATTTCAGGCTTGATGAGAATATTGCACTGGTAAAAAACCGTGATGGAATAAAAGGTGGCGCCAGGCTTTGGGATCTGGACGAGAAACTTTTTATGCACACCAATCATTTGAACGAAATTTAATCAGAAAAAAATATGAGTACGGTTATAAATGAAGTTGAACAATTAGGCATAAACACGGTCAGGATTTTGTCTGCGGATGCGGTTCAGAAAGCCAATTCCGGTCATCCGGGTACGCCAATGGCTTTGGCACCTGTAGGCCATGTTTTATGGTCCGAAATAATGAATTACAATCCCAAAAATCCTCATTGGGTTAACCGCGATCGGTTTATACTTTCGGCCGGACATGCCTGTATGCTGCAATACAGTTTTTTGTACTTAACAGGATATGATCTCACTTTAGACGATATTAAAAACTTCAGACAGTTGCATAGTAAAACTGCCGGACATCCGGAATACGGATTGTTAGACGGAATTGAAGTGACAACCGGTCCGCTTGGCCAGGGATTTGCCAACGGAGTAGGATTTGCTATCGCTCAGAAAAAATTAGCTGCACTGTATAATAAGCCTGGTTTTAACCTTTTCGACTATAAAATTTACTGCATTTGCAGCGATGGCGATATGATGGAAGGTGTCACCTCAGAAGCGGCATCGCTTGCCGGTCATCTCCAGTTAGGAAACATGATTTATCTGTATGATGATAACCATATTTCAATTGAAGGAGATACTGATTTAACTTTTAATGAAGATGTTGGCAAACGGTTTTCCGCTTATGGCTGGCATGTGCAGAAAGTGGAAGATGGAAATGATCTGGACGCAATTGCTGCCGCGATTAAAAATGCGCAGGAAGAAACCGGAAAACCATCGTTAATACAAGTACGTACGCATATTGGTTATGGAAGTCCGAATAAAGTGGACACAGCAAGTGCTCACGGATCGCCGCTGGGAGAAGATGAAGTAAGGCTGGTAAAAAAGAATTTTGGTTTTGATCCTGACAAAAGCTTTGTTGTGCCAGATGAAGTTTTAGATTTTTATCGCGAAGCAGGTAAAAAAGGAGCAAGCCTTGAAGAAGAATGGAACTCACTATATAAATCCTACAAAGAAAAATATGCTGATCTGGCGGATGAATTTGAGCTGATCAGTGGAGGCAATTTGGCCAAAGGCTGGGAAGATAAGCTTCCTGTTTTTAAGGCTGGCGAAGAGATGGCAACCCGCAAAGCTTCCGGTAAAACTTTAAATGCCATAGCAGCAAACTTGCCGCAGCTAATTGGTGGATCGGCCGATCTGGCACCATCTACAGATACAAATCTGAATGCCTATGAGTCCTTTTCGGCTGAACATCCGGAAGGCAGAAATTTCCATTTCGGCATTCGGGAACATGCTATGGGAGCAGTTTTAAATGGAATGGCGCTGAGTAATTATTTTATTCCCTACGGAGCTACATTTTTGGTTTTTTCAGATTACATGCGACCTCCGATCAGGTTGGCATCAATTATGAAAATCCGCCCCATATTTATATTTACGCACGATAGTATTGGTTTAGGTGAAGACGGAACTACTCATCAACCTGTAGAACAATTAACAGGACTGCGATCTGTTCCCGGCATTACCGTTCTCCGTCCGGCCGATGCAAATGAAACCGTTCATTCCTGGCGTGTTGCCTTAAATCATACAAAAGGTCCGGTTGTTTTGGTGCTTACAAGGCAGGGAATTCCGGTTATCGATCAGGAAAAATATACCAGCGCAAAAGAAGTAGAAAAAGGAGCCTACATTTTATCGGATTGTGATGAAACTCCGCAACTAATTTTGATCGGAACAGGGTCAGAAGTGCACTTATTGTTAGAAGCGCAGGAAAAGTTAGTGAAGGAAAATATTGCGGTGAGAGTTGTAAGTATGCCTTCCTGGGAATTGTTTGAAAGTCAGGATGCCGCTTATAGGGAAAAAGTTTTGCCTAAAAATATCAGAAAAAGACTGGCTGTAGAAGCGGGAATTTCCTTGGGCTGGTTGAAATATACTACCGAGGATGGAGATATGATCGCTGTAGATAAATTCGGTGAATCCGCTCCCGGCGAAGAGGTAATGGCTGAATACGGTTTCACAGTAGAAAATGTGATAAAAAAGGGTAAAGCATTGATCGGATAACCACCCCCAACCCCTCCTTGAAGAAAGGAGGGGAGTGATGGAACTCATGCTCCTAAAAATAAGGAGCGGAGCATGTTTTCTTCTAAGTTGCAATG
>JBDTLL010000038.1:0-13565 GCA_039934815.1 Daejeonella sp.
CCATGCAGTAGGCAAGTCCTAACATCCCAATTCCCAAAGTAAAACTTGTGGTGCTCAGCATATCCCGGTAGATCTTCACAATGCGTTCAATATGGAATTCTGTTGGGTGCTGCAGCGTTTCGCTGCCATAAATAAATTCCAGCACTACAAATACAATTGCTAATCCTGCTAAGACATAAAAATTAGATGCCCAGCCCATAGTAGTTTGCAGATAGCCGCCAATAAATGGAGCGACTATTGGTCCCGCCGACCAAATAATGGTGAACAAACTTAAATAATGTTTGAGTTTTTCACCTTTAAAAACATCTACAAAATACGCCCGCTTCGCTACAACTACAGTTCCGATAGTAATTCCATGCACAATGCGCATGAGGTAAATAACATAAATATTATGTGTGGCAGCTATTATGACGCAGGAAATGGAAAAGATTATTAATGCATATAAAGATGCTTTATATCTTCCAAAACTATCCAGAAAACTTCCCACAAATAATTGGGAAACTCCGTAGCTGATCAGGAAAAGACTGAGCGTTAACTGAACCTGAATGCTGTTTGCATGCAGATCTCGGGCCATGCTTGGCAGTGAAGGAATATACATATCCGTAGCAAATCCCGATAAAGGAATTAAAGCCAGAGAAAGTAAGGTTGCTATACGCTGATTTTTGTTCTTCATAAAAGCATGCAAAACTATAGATTCTCTGCATCAATTGCTTTGCTGAAAAAACACACGGAAGTAAATTCTCGCGATCAACTTTTTAACTTTTGTCCACCTGGCTCAGAGCTGCCTCATTATATCTTGCGCCGGTGTTTGGATATTTTTTGAGCAAATCTTCAATTTTTTGAAAATCATCATTCGTTAAATTCACATCCACACAGCCTGCGTTTTCTTCCAGGTATTTTCTCTTCTTGGTTCCCGGAATGGGGATGACGTTTTCGCCTTGCGCCAGTAGCCATGCCAATGCCAGTTGGGCAGGAGTGCAATTTTTTCCTGTTGCAATTTGCGCAAAACCGGAACTCAGATTTTTGTTATTCTCGCGGTATTCCTCCTGATAACGGGGCAGATTTTTGCGGAAATCCGTGTCCGGAAGGTTTTCTGTGTTCAGCGTATTGGTTACTAATCCGCGTGCCAGCGGACTGAAAGGAACAAAGCTAATACCCAATTCTTTACAAAGCGGCAAAACTTCTTTCTCCGGATCGCGGGTGAGCAGAGAATATTCACTTTGCAACGCACTAATGGGATGAACTGCATGTGCTTTCCGGATGGAGTTTGCCGAGGCTTCTGATAATCCGAGATAACGCACTTTTCCTTGCTCCACCAAGGTCGCCATGGCGCCTACCATTTCTTCAACCGGAACATTCGGATCGATCCGGTGTGCGTAATACAGATCAATTACATCTATATTTAATCTTTTCAAACTGGCTTCAACGGCTTTTCTCATGTATTCCGGAGAGCCATTAAAGCTCATACCTTTTTCGGTATTGGTAAAACCGAATTTGGTGGCGATGAAAATTTTATCGCGGTTTGGAACCAGAACTTTGGAAATAAGCTCTTCATTTTTGCCGTTTCCATAAACATCTGCGGTATCCCAGAAATTTATTCCCAGATCAAGCGCTTTGTGTAATGTAGCAAGAGATTCCTGATCATCCGGCACACCGTAAGCATGGCTCATGCTCATGCAGCCTAAACCAATGGCCGAAAGTCTTTCTGAAGTGTTTCCTAAAGTTCTGTATAGCATAAAAAGGGTGTTTTACTGTTAAATACTACAATTGGAATATTGAACAGTTTTGGGTTTTTTGTCAATACATTACGAGATTTTATTTGAAAACCGGAATGGCATGTTAGTGATTTAATTCTCGTTCTAATTCTTAAATCACAGATTTAAGTTGAGGAAAATGGTTCTTAACAAAAAGACCCGGCATAATTTACTGCCGGGTCTGTAATTTGTGATTTGTAATTTTTTTATAGGTTAACAAGTAGAAGATTTAGTTTTCACTTTCCAATTCAAATCCCCAGTTTCTTCCTTTTTCCGTTGCCGGGATTCCTTTTTCCATCCATTGCGGTGCCGGTTTTCCTTTTAAAAAGTGATCGAAAAACTGCTGCTCTCTAATCTGTATATCTTTTCGGTTCTGACGTAAAACCAGGTTATGTGCTTCGTTATTGTAGTTTAACATCCAAACAGGTTTTCCTAATCGGCGCAAGCCTGTAAACATTTCAATTCCCTGGTACCACGGCACAGCGCCATCGGCATCATTGGCCATAATTACCACAGGCGTTTGCACATTGGGGAAATGAAATAAAGGCGAATTTTCAATATATAATTCTGGTTTTTCCCATAAAGTTGCGCCAATTCTGCTTTGTGTACGTTCATACTGAAACTGTCTGTTCATTCCGCTTTCCCAGCGAATTCCGCCATAGGCAGAAGTCATGTTTACAACCGGAGCGCCTGCCCAGGCCGCAGCGTACATATTGGTGCGGGTTATTAAATGCGCAACCTGATATCCGCCCCAGCTTTGTCCCTGAATACCAATTTTGCTGCCGTCAACCCATGCGTTTTTCTTTAAGCTTTCCACACCAGAGTTAATAAATTCTTCGGCAGATCTTCCCGGATAACCTTCTTCGTAATGAATATCAGGCGCAAAAACCAAATAGCCGTTACTTACAAAAAATGAAATATTTAATCGTGATGGAGTAGGAGCCGGAGCCTGGTAATTGTATAAACCATCCGAAAGTTTTTCGTAGAAATAAACAATCATCGGGTACTTTTTCGCCGGATCAAAATCTTCGGGCTTGTACAAAATTCCTTCTGATGAATATCCCTTTGGCGTGGTCCAATTAACCAATTCGGCAGTTCCCCAGTTATAATTTTTTTGCTGAAGATTTATTGAACTTAACTTTACTTCGTTTTTAAATCCTTCAGAAACATAAAGATCAGGAGAGGATTTATAATTTGCTTTTTCATAAACCAAAACATCCGCTTTTTTTGCCTTTTCGGGATTTGAATAGCTATAACCTTCCATAACTAAAAACTCGGGCTTTTTGGAGCTGCTGATATTCTTTTTATACCAACCGTTCATTTTAGTGATGTTATTAAAAGCTTTTAGATAAACCGTTTCTGACGCCTCAATAAATTTTTCTTTTGGCTGCATGGGGTTATATCTGAACGTAAGTTTATTTGCTCTGCCTAAACCATTTGTAAAATTTTCTGACTTACCCGTTTGCGGATCAAAGCTCCAAATGTCATAACGGTCATAGATCAGCACACGTTTATCATCTTTTGTCCAGCTGGCAATACCGTAAGGTGAAGGTTCATCCGGAACATCGTTTTCTTCATCATAAAACTTCACGTCCATACCCGTATTTAACAAAATGTGTTTCCGGGTTTTAACTGAGTAAGAGTACCAGTTTTTATCAGCACGGTTATACCAAACCACATAATTTCCTTTCGGTGATATACCGGGATTACCTCTTAGTTTTTCTGAAATTTTAATGCGCTCTCCGGTCAGGGTAGAAATAATATAAAGATCCTGCAAAGTGCCGCCCATCCATTGCATTTCTACGCGGTTGCCAAAATCTGTTGCGGCCATGGCATATTCGGCATCGCCTTCATCGGCAATATCAACTCCCGGAATTTTCTCATCCGCAAGCTGAATAACTTTATTGGGGTTTTTATTTAGCAGAATAACGGCCAGATAATATCTTTTTAAATCTTTCTCCAGATTTTTCAACTGCATCGGCTGCAAATAATCGTCTTTGTAATTCCAAACATCAACCTGTGCATTTTCAAAATCAACAAGCGTAGTATCTTTAGCGGGCAGAATGGGCGCTGTTCCAAAAAATAATTTGTTGCCGTTGCGGCTGAATATAATTTTCCCGTCGCCACTTACATTCCAGTTTTCAGGCATTCCGGCGCTGGTTCTGCCGGCAATTATTTTTGCGCTATCCGCGGAAGCTTTAAAATAATACAGGTCATATAATTTCTGAAGAGCTTTCTCCGGGCTTTTATTTGCCGAAAATGCCAGCTCAGTTCCATCTTCGTTAAAAGACAAGGATTTGTACTGTCCTTTTCCGGTACTTATTTTAATGAGTTTCTGTTGTTTGATATCGAAAAAATATGCTCCCGGAATTATTGTAGAATCTTTTTTAGAACCTGTACTGATGAATGAGATAAATTTTCCGTTTTTGCTAATGATGTAATCAGTTACATATTTAAAGGTAGTTTCAGACCCCAAATTCAGGTTTCTCAAAATCAGATCATTGCCATCTTTATTTTTGGAATCTGTTTTCTCATCATCTGCTAAATAAATATCCGCATCTTTTTTATCCGTTTTCGCCTTCGCGGAAGCTGAATCTAAAACATTTTTATTTTTGAGATAAACGATATAATCTGATGAATTTTCTGCCAGAGCATACGATTTTACATCTGCGGCTTTCCAAACGAAAGAGTTCCCAAGCATCACAATTCCCAGGCTGTCTTTAGGCATTTCATCTGCTTTTTTCTTTTTGATTTTTGCCTGGCGGGTATCTTTAAAAAAAGGCTTGATCATAAAAACAGCGAACTTAGAATTTTCTGTAAACTCCGCAGAATTTACCCGGGGAACGCTCCAGGTTTCTTTGCTTTTCAAATCTGTAATTTTTAAAGCGGCATCGCCTTCTTGTGGCGTTACAGAATATAAAACCCATTTACCATTATTACTTACATGTTCTGATGATATACTTTGCCATGAATCGTAAACGCTGTGATCTAAGGGTTTTTTTGATTGAGATTTGCCCGGAATACTGATGGCAAGAAACAGGAGTAAAAATAAATATCGAGACATTAATTTGTAGTTTGTTGTCGCTAAAGATGCTTAAAATATCAGGTAAACAGAAAATATAGGATAATTTAAGCCTGATTTGAGGCCTGGAAAATAGATGTCAGAAAAGTAACTTCATAAAAAAAGCGGCCTTTAGGACCGCTTTTGAATATCTGAGTTTGAATTATTTTTTCTTTTTTGCTGATGTTGCAGGTGCTATTTCTTTTTTAGCGGATTGCTGCTCTCTCATGTAATTTTCCATACGTTGCTGAAAACCACCTTTCTTTTTTGCGGATTCCGGCTTTTTCTTATTCTCCTGAATTTTCGCATGTATCTTATCGTCATTTACAAACTGACGGATTAAATATTGCTGTAAGAACGTAAGCATGTTTGCCAGGAAGTAGTAATAGTTTAATCCGGCCGGATAGCTATTTAACACACCAAAGAAAATAATAGGAGTGATGTAACCAATGTATTTCATTTGTCCGGTTGCGCCTGAAACCTGATTGTTGAAATAAGTATAGATCAACGTTGAGATCGTCATCAGAATACACATTAAACTGATGTGATTTCCTAAAAATGGTAAAGTGAATCCAAATTTAAAGAATGCATCGTAAGTCGAAAGGTCGCTCATCCAAAGGAAACTTTCCTGCCTTAATTCAAATAAGTTAGGGAAGAAAAAGAAGAATGCCATAATAATTGGCAACTGCAGCAACATAGGCAAACATCCACCCAGCGGATTTACACCTGCTTTTTTGTAAAGTTTTAAGTATTCCTGCTGTAAAAGAGTGGGATTATCATCGCCAACTTTTCCTTTGATCTCTTCCATTTCAGGTTTTAAAACTCTCATTTTAGCCATTGATAAATATGACTTGTAAGTAAGAGGCAATAAAACTGTTTTTAATAAAATGGTTAAAACCAGGATAATTAAGCCGTAGCCCCAGCCAAAACTTTCTAAGAAGTTGAAAACAGGTAATACCACCCAACGGTTAATGTATTTTAATGGCCAGTATCCCAGGTCAATCTGCTTCTCAATATCATAACCCTGTTTCTCCAGAATGTTCAACTTGTTAGGACCGAAGTAAAAATCCATCGGGAAATTGATCTCATTATTACTTAGAGGGATCTGCATATCGGCTTTAAAGCCTTTTACAACATCCTTTTCGGGGGAAGTAGTTACTGCAAGGTTTGCACTGGTAAAGCCTTTTTTTGCGATCAGTACGTTTGAGAAAAAGTGTTGTTTGAAAGAAACCCACTGGATTTTTCCTTCTTTAACTTCCTTGGTTTCATCTTTACTAACGCTTAAATGGTCAACATCGCCATCTACATGTTTATAATATGCTGTAGAATATCGGTGCTCGCTGGTAATGTCTTTTTCTTTCTGCTTTAAAACTGCTTCCCAGTTTAGCGTGATGTTTTTCTGATTTCCGGAAATTACATCCTGCATTCCTGAACTCACAATGCTGAAACCTACGTTGTAACTATTGCCCTTCAGGGTGTAGATATAATCAATGTATTTGCCTTCCTGGTAAGTAAGACGCATGCTAACTGCGTTAGAATCAGTTTTAGAAACCGACAGGGAAGGAGCAGAAGGTGTAAAATATAGATTGTTAGTATTTACATTTTTTCCCGCTGCAGAAAATATCAATCCGAATTTTGAATCATTCGGCTCAAATAAAATCAGCGGTTTTTTGTCGTAGGTTTTAAAGTTTTTTAATTCTACAGAAGCAATTCTTCCGCCTTTAGGGCTGATATTTACTTTGATCAGTTCGTTTTGTAAAACTACAGTTTGGTCATTTCCGGAAATTGCCTGACCGAACGGACCTTTAGCCAAAGTTGAATCAACAACAACCGGTTTAGCTATGGCAACAGTGTCTGCCGCAATTGTTTTAGCTGCAGGCTGATTGTTTTTAACTCTTGCAATTGAATCCTGAACTAATTCTTCCTTTTTTAATTCCTCCGAGGAAGGTTTAAGGAGGTAAGTGGAGCCTACTAAAATAATAAGAATTAAAAAGAGGCCTGTAAACGTATTTCTATCCATTTTTTATAAATCGTATTGCTTAAAAATGCAATTACTTCCTTTTTGAGTGGTTTAAAGAAGCGGCGACAAAGTTAACAAAAAGAGGATGCGGATTATCAACAGTTGATTTTAATTCCGGATGAAATTGTCCGGCAACGAAAAACGGATGGTTTTTCAGTTCAATAATTTCCACCAGATTGTTATCAGGATTGATCCCTGAAGCCATCATGCCGGCATTTTCAAATTTTTCCAGATATTTATTATTGAACTCATAACGATGTCTGTGTCGCTCTGTAATTCTGGTTTTTCCGTAAATTCCTGCAGCTTTACTGCCTTTTTTTAATTCGCAAACGTAAGAACCCAAACGCATGGTGCCGCCTTTGTTCTTAATTTTCTTTTGCTCCTCCATCATAGAAATAACCGGGTTTTTAGCGTTCTCGTCCATTTCTGTACTTTGAGCGTCTTCTAATCCCAATACATTTCTGCCAAATTCTACAACAGCGCATTGCATACCTAAACATATCCCGAAAAACGGGATATTATTTTCCCGTACATATTGTATGGCTTCTATTTTGCCTTCAATACCACGACTTCCAAAACCAGGCGCTACTAAAACACCATCCAGTCCGCGGAATTTGTCGGCAACATTTTCGGTGGTAATACTTTCAGATTGAA
The DNA here is from genome assembly GCA_039934815.1 of Daejeonella sp. Classification (GTDB taxonomy): domain Bacteria; phylum Bacteroidota; class Bacteroidia; order Sphingobacteriales; family Sphingobacteriaceae; genus Daejeonella. The sequence continues at coordinate 7,490 of JBDTLL010000038.1, forward strand.
TGCATTTTACAATTACTTTACATTCATTTTTTGCACCTGCGTGGATAAACGATTCAGTAATTGATTTATAAGCATCGGGTAACTCAACATACTTACCAACCAATCCAATTTTAACTTCGGCAGTTGGGTTTTTTAACCTTCCCAAAAAATCTTTCCAGGTATCTAAAACCGGATCATTTTTATGAGGCATTTTCAGCTTGGTTAAAACTGTTTTGTCCAGTTGTTCTTTTAACATCAATAATGGAACATCATAAATGGTTGAAGCATCTATAGATTCAATTACCGCGTTGATATTTACGTTACAGAAAAGGGCAATTTTTTTGCGAATTTCCTGAGAAATATGATGTTCTGTACGGCAAACCAAAATATCCGGCTGAATTCCGTACTCCAAAAGCATTTTTACAGAGTGCTGCGTAGGTTTAGTTTTTAACTCTCCGGCGGCAGCCAAAAACGGAATTAATGTTAAATGGATAACCAGAGAATTGCCTGATCCCAGTTCCCAGCGTAACTGACGAACCGCTTCTATATACGGCAAAGATTCTATGTCGCCAACGGTTCCGCCAAGTTCTGTTATCACGATATCATATTCGCCGTTTTCGCCTAATAAACGCATGTTGCGCTTAATCTCGTCGGTAATATGCGGAACAACCTGAACAGTTTTACCTAAATAAGCGCCTTCGCGTTCTTTATTAATAACGTTCTGGTAAATTCTTCCGGTGGTAATGTTATTGGCCTGAGAAGTAAATACGTTCAGAAAACGTTCGTAATGACCAAGATCGAGATCTGTTTCTGCGCCGTCTTCGGTCACATAACACTCGCCATGTTCGTAAGGATTTAATGTTCCGGGATCAATATTGATGTAAGGATCAAATTTTTGGATGGTAACCCGATAACCCCGGGCCTGAAGTAATTTAGCGAGGGACGCGGAAATTATACCTTTTCCTAACGACGATGTAACGCCGCCCGTAACAAAAATGTATTTGGTCATGATATCTAAAGGATTTCTTTATTTTCTTACTTATTAAGCACGTTTTTAAACTGGCTTAATTGTGTAAAAAACATCGTTTTGTACGGGATTCAAAAGTAGGAATTTTTTTGGGAAAGCATCTCCTTGTGGAGAAAATAAGAATATGTGGAGAACCCCTAAAATTGGAAAAGCCCCAAAAAAGGGGCTCTCCAAAAATTACACATTAAATAACGTTCTCAACCTGAAGTGTTACAACAGCTTTATAACGAACGTTAAATTTTTAATAAACTAAATTTCTCCTTAATCAATTATCCCAATAACTGTTTCAAAAGTATTAAGCAAAATATCACAACAAAAATTGTGTCTATGTACTTAAAAATTCCCTTTCGTGAAGGAAGTTTATAATGTCTTATCAGTGCGTAATTAAAGAGTTTTGTCATTTCGGTAGTATAGGGTATTTACTAGCTTTCAAAGTAGGTGCCAGTTTTTCTGCCTGCTATAATTCCTTGTGTAACAATTTAATTGCGTTTATTTTGAAGGGCTTACAACGCAATTTATAAACGAAAATCACGTGAAAATTCTAGTATTACAAAAGGTTGAATGTGATTTTAAAACTAGATTCTTTAGCGAATGTGCTGAAAATTAAGCACCTCCTGTCGGTATTCACTAATACCGGGCATTTTTAACTACTTTTGAAAAATAAATTAATAATTAGTACTAAACATTGACATTCAGCGATTTTAACTTCGATTCTCAACTTTTTGAGGGCGTACAAAGCATGGGTTATCTAAAACCTACTCCTATACAGGAACAAGCTATTCCAATTATTCTTGAAAATAAAGATCTGATTGCCTGTGCGCAAACGGGCACCGGTAAAACTGCATCGTACCTTTTGCCGGTTTTACAACATATCAGTATTACCGATAAAAAACACACCAAAGCGTTGGTGCTTGCCCCAACCCGCGAGCTTGCTCAGCAAATAGATCAGCAGGTGGAAGGTCTGGCGTATTTCGCCGGAATAAGTTCTATAGCTGTTTACGGTGGTGGCGACGGAATGATTTACGAGCAACAAAGGCGGGCCATGATGGATGGCGTGGATATTATTATTGCCACTCCGGGCAGATTAATTGCGCATTTGGCTTCGGGAGCTATTAAACTAACTCATTTACAATATTTGGTTTTGGATGAAGCCGATCGGATGTTAGACATGGGTTTTTATGAAGATATTCTACGTATCATCAGTTTTTTGCCGGCAGAAAGGCAAACCATGTTATTCTCGGCAACCATGCCTCCAAAAATAAGGACGCTGGCAAACACCATTTTAAAAAATCCGGAGCAAATCAGTTTAGCTATCTCTCAACCTGCAGTAGGTATTTTGCAGCAGGTTTATATGACTTTTGATAACCAAAAAATTAAATTGATTGCCGGAATTTTAAAGAACGGCGATTATAAAAGCGTTCTCATATTTGCTTCCCGTAAGGAAACTGTTAAAGAACTGAACCGCACTTTGAAAAGAGAGGGAATAAAAGCTGAAGCGTTTCATTCTGATTTAGAGCAAGAACAGCGTGAAAGTATTTTACGAGCCTTTAAAGCACGCACTTTGCCGGTGATAATTGGTACAGATGTTTTGAGCAGGGGAATTGATGTGGAAGGAATAAGCCTGGTTATCAATTTTGACGTTCCGCCAGATCCGGAAGATTATATCCACAGAATTGGTCGTACGGCACGGGCAGAAACCACCGGAACGGCTATTACTTTTGTGAATGAAAAAGATCAGCGTAAATTCTCCTACATAGAAAATCTGATAGGCCGGGAGATTGAACGCGTGGCGTTACCAGAAGATTTAGGCGAAGGTCCTGTTTATCAACCGGAGGTTAAAAGAAAAAGCGGTTTTAAGAAGAAAAAACCCTGGGTTAATCGAAAAAAAGTATAATTTTTTAATCAAATCCGCTTCTATTTGTTTAGTTATTAATCGCATTTGCGAAATATTAATTTAAATAAACTTCTTCTATGCTGGTTCTTGAAAATGAATTCTTAAAAGCAACAATAAGGTTAAAAGGTGCCGAATTAAGCTCGTTATTTAATAAAGCTACAGGGACAGAACATATCTGGCAGGCAGATCCAATGGTCTGGGCGTACCATTCACCAAATTTATTTCCCGTAGTGGGAAGTTGTATTAATAATGAGATTTTGGTTAACAGCGTTGCATTTGAAATGAGTCGCCATGGATTTGCCCGAACTTCTGACTTTTCCGTTATTGACACTACTTTGGTTCATGCGAAACTGGAGTTAAGTCACTCTGAATTAACGCATATACATTATCCTTTTAAATTTAAATATCAGGTCTTATTTGATTTGTGTGATAATGAATTACGGGTAAGTTTTAAGGTAATTAATCTGGAAGACAAAGACATTTATTTTTCTGTCGGCGCACACCCGGCCTTTAATGTTCCTTTTAATAATATTGATTCGCTGGAAGATTATTACATTGAATTTGAGGAAGCTGAAGATTTAACAAAACATCTTCTCTCTGTAAATGGATTGTTTACAGGTTTAACAGAAACGATAGCAACCAATACTAAAGAATTAGAGCTTACTAAAAAGCTTTTTAGCGATGACGCTTTAGTATTTAAAGATTTAATATCCCGTAAGGTTAGCCTTAAAAGCAAAAAGCATTCAAACAGTATCTATATTAAGTACCCACATTTTAATTATTTTGGCATCTGGGGAAAAGACGATGTGCCCTTTGTATGTCTGGAACCATGGCTGGGTTGCGCAGATACAGAAGGAAATCCGGTAGAGTTAAAAAACAAGGAAGCCATACAAACGCTACAGGCCGGACACGTTTTTGAAGTTGATTATACTATTGGTGTCACTACTAATTAGCCAAAGTCAAGCTCACCAAATATTGATCAAGATCATCTTCGAATAATAAACGACTTTTATAGCCAAGCTCGTTAGCTATTTTTTTCAATAGCGGATAGTCAATGTATAGCCAATCGAACCAATCGCCTTTATCCCCTTTGTATTCATATTGATAGGATATTTCGCCGTAATATTTGGTTTGTGGGTTTTCATTTTCGCTATACAAGTAGGAGATGTCTGAAGAATCAAAAAGCAGCTGTCCGTTTGGTTTTATCAGGCTTTTGGCAAAAGTTAGAAATTTTTTTAAGCCTTCTATCGTTCTTGTTAATCCAATTCCATTCATCAACATTAACACTGTGTCGAACTTTTTGCCTGAATAATCAATCACATCCATGTTTAAAATATTTTTTACACCTCTTTCTTCCATAATTTGACAAGCTAAGGGAGAAATTTCCAGGGCCGTTACCGGGATATTTTGCTTCTGTAATATCAACGCATGACTACCCACGCCTGCGCCAATGTCTAAAACGTCTCCCTTGCATTCGCTTAATGCATATAATTCGAGGTCGGGCATTTCATTTTTATCGCGGAAAAATACATCTACAGGCATGTCTTCTGGCTTTCCATATGTATTATGAAGCCACAATTTGGCGGGATTCTGCTGATAATAAAAATCTGATAGCGCTAATCCGTATATATCTTTTTTAGTCATGTTTGTTTTACCAAGTTTGGAAGAATGTAAATATAGCTCTCTGGGTTAGTTAGGAGTGGAATGTTTGGTCCATTTTGATTAGTATAATTTCTGTCTGGAAAGAAAGTTTGACAGAGTTGAAAAAGATATTCTAAATAAAGGAAACCTTATTGGAAAAAATACGAATGCAGGTAAGGATTTATATTACTTCCTGTGTCAGTGAGATTTAAAATGATGAAAAATGCATTTCGGTAAAATAGTAAAGAACGTTTGTTATGCCACAGAAATTTCGGCCAATGATTTTGCTCAATTGATGGGCTTAACAGAAGTTGAAGTTTTAAATTTATTCGAAGAAAAAGATTGGAAATCTTCAGATCTAAAATTGGCTTCAATTGCATTGGAACACGATTTCGGTAAATATTTTAGCAATGGTTTTCAGTTTGATTTTATGTCAGCATCAAAGCATGCCGAATTTAGAGAAATGTATATTACCGTTAAATATCCCAAAGGGAAAGAATTTTTATTGAAAACCTGGCTTGATAAAATGGCAGCTATTGCTAAAGTAATTGGTTTACAAATGAATAAATAATACATGTTGATTGGTTTAAATTGAGAAAAGACGCTTAGTAAAGGCGTCTTTTTTTGTTTGAGCTCTTTTAACTTCAACCCAATTATACCCTAATTGAGCTATCTGCACCATCGTAATAAAAGATTTGCATACAGATAGGTTGACGATAAAAAGGATTTTTGATACGAGAAACCATATATTTACCAAAAAAAAGATTGAACCCTGAGATATTAAACGAACTCGTAAAAACCAGAATGCCATATGGTAAATACAAAGGCGTTATCATTTGTAATATTCCCGAGCATTATCTGGTTTGGTATCATTCCAAGGGATTCCCGGAAGGCAAATTAGGCATGCTGCTGCATACCATTTACGAGATAAAACTAAACGGGTTAGAATATCTGCTCAAGCCTCTTAAAAAATAATACGTCGTCCCCAGCTTTTCCCTCTTTTTTTACTCGAAAATCACTTGTAAATTTATTCTATTCGGATTTGAGAATAAATGATGCTAAAAATATTAGCTTTGTGAATCAATGATTTTTTAGCCTGATGAATACAGATAATTTATATGCGATTGTAGATATTGAAACCACCGGTGGACATGCATCTGCAAATGGAATAACTGAAATTGCAATTCTGATCCATAATGGTAAAACGGTAATTGAGCGCTTTGAAACGTTAATTAACCCGGGAATAAATATCCCTGTTTACATACGTGCGCTTACCGGTATCAGTAATGAAATGGTTAGCGGGGCACCATATTTTATGGAAATGGCCGCTAAAATATTTGGACTTTTAAAGGATAAAATATTTGTTGCTCATAACGTAAACTTCGATTATTCATTCTTAAAATATCATCTCGAAAAATCTGGTTTTAACCTTCAGTCTAAAAAACTTTGCACGGTTAGGTTAGGTCGTAAAATAATCCCCGGATTGCCTTCTTATAGCTTAGGCAGATTTTGCACGCAATTAGGTATTGATAATA
>JBDTLL010000039.1:0-13557 GCA_039934815.1 Daejeonella sp.
ATCAAACCAGCAGCAAATGGTACCGGTGTTATTGCGGGTGGTGCAATGCGTGCAGTTTTAGAGAGTGCAGGTGTTCATAACGTATTAGCAAAATCTAAAGGTTCATCAAACCCACACAACGTGGTTAAAGCAACTGTTTTAGCGTTATCGCAAATGCGTGATGCTTACACAGTAGCCCAAAACAGAGGTGTTGATTTAAAGAAAGTTTTTAACGGATAAGCACATGGCTAAGATTAAAATCACTCAAATAAAAAGCGTTATCGATAGAAGCGAGCGCCAGAAAAGAACCATGCAGGCTTTAGGTTTAAGAAGAATAAATCATTCTGTAGAGGTTGAAGCCAATCCGGCAATTATCGGAATGGTAAGAAAAGTAAACCATTTAGTAGCTATAGAAGCTATTTAATTATTGAGGCTGTTTTTTTAAACAGTTTCAATTTATTTATTTATCGTTGTCCCTGATTAGTGAAAGCGAAGGGCACATAAAAAAGTTTGAAATAATGAACTTAAGTAATTTAAAACCGGCACAAGGTTCTACAAAAAATAGAAAAAGAATTGGTCGTGGTACCGGTTCTGGCCGTGGCGGAACTTCCACTCGTGGTCATAAAGGTGCCGGATCTCGTTCCGGATACAAAAGTAAAGTAGGTTTTGAAGGTGGTCAAATGCCTTTACAACGTCGTGTGCCTAAAGTAGGTTTCAACCCAATCAATCGTGTTGAGTTTGTTTCCGTGAATTTAGACTCACTTCAGGCTTTAGCTGAGAAGTTTAACCTGACTACTATTGATTTTGATACGTTTAGAGAACATGGTTTAGCATCTAAAAATGATAAAATCAAAGTTTTAGGACGTGGAGAATTAAAAGCGAAGTTAGAAATTACAGCACATGCGTTTTCAGCAACTGCCCAAAAGGCAATTGAAACTGCAGGTGGTGCAATCACAAAATTGTAATACATGAAGAAGCTGTTCACAACTTTATCCCACATCTGGAAAATTGATGACTTAAGATCGCGAATTTTATTTACGCTTTTATGTTTGTTGGTTTACAGAATCGGATCGTTTATCGTATTGCCGGGTGTTGATCATAACACCCTGCAAACACAGGCAAAAGAAGGTTTGCTAGGTTTGTTGAACATGTTTGCAGGAGGTTCGTTTTCCAGAGCCTCTATTTTTGCACTTGGTGTAATGCCTTATATTTCTGCATCCATTGTGGTTCAGTTGTTAGGTATTGCAGTTCCTTACTTCCAGAAGTTACAGAAAGAGGGTGAAAGCGGTCGTAAGAAAATCAATCAGATAACGCGTTATCTTACTATTATTATTACTGCAATGCAGGCTATTGCTTACGTAAGATCTCAGATCAGTCCGGAAGCACGTTTAATGCCTGAGCCATTATTCACTATTTCATCAATGATTATTTTAACTGCCGGTACCATGTTTATTATGTGGCTGGGAGAGAAAATCACTGATAAAGGTATTGGAAATGGTATCTCATTACTTATTATGGTTGGAATTATTGCTCAGTTACCTTTTGGTGTGAGTTCTGAATTCATTTCCAGAATGGGCGGACAAGGTGGATTAATTCCTTTTATTGTTGAGATTGCTGTGTTGTTCCTGGTAGTTATGTTTACTATTCTGATCGTTCAGGGAGTTCGCAAAATTCCGGTTCAGTATGCTAAGAAAATAGTTGGTGCCAAACAATACGGTGGCGTTCGTCAGTACATTCCTTTAAAGGTGAATGCTGCGGGTGTTATGCCAATCATTTTTGCTCAGGCAATTATGTTTGTTCCGGCAACAATTGGTTCGTTTTTCCCAAATGTTCAGTCATCATTTTTGGCTTCATACAGTGATTATACATCATTAACGTATAATGTAACTTTTGCCATTATGATTATTGCCTTTACTTTCTTCTACACAGCCATTACCGTTAACCCGGTTCAAATGTCTGATGATATGAAGAAGAATGGCGGTTTTGTTCCCGGAGTAAAACCAGGAAAGAGCACAGGTGATTATATCGATTCAGTTATTTCAAAAATTACTTTACCAGGATCTGTATTTTTAGCGATTATTGCTATTCTGCCGTCTATTGCAATCATATTTGGTGTTAATAGTCAGTTTGCCCACTTCTTTGGTGGAACATCACTGTTAATTCTGGTAGGTGTGGTTTTAGATACTTTACAGCAAATTGAAAGTCACTTATTAATGCGTCATTATGATGGATTGATGAAGACCGGAAGAATCAAAGGTCGTTCTGCAGTTGCAGCAAGTGCAGGCGGTCCTGTAATTTAAAGTACATGCCGAAAATTTATTTTAAGTCTGCCGAAGAGATTGAGCTGATAAGAGAAAGTTCTCAACTTGTTTCTAAAACACTTGGAGAAGTTGCTAAAATTATCAAACCGGGAATTCAAACTATAGAATTAAATAAACTGGCCGAAACTTTTATCCGTGATAACGGGGGAGTGCCAGCCTTTTTAAACTACAGCGGTTTTCCTTACTCTTTGTGTATTTCTTTAAATGACCAGGTAGTACACGGGTTTCCCGGAACCTATAAATTAAAAGAGGGCGACATTGTTTCTGTAGATTGTGGCGTAATTCTTAACAAATATTATGGAGATTCTGCTTATACTTTCGCCGTTGGCGAGATAGATGCAGAAACCCGGAAGTTAATGGATGTGACCCAGGAATGTTTAAATCTTGCAGTTGATAAAGCAGTTGTAGGAATGCGGATAGGAGATATTGGATACGCTGTTCAGGAACATGCCGAGAAACACGGTTACGGAGTAGTAAAGGAATTAGTTGGACATGGAGTTGGAATTAAGCTTCACGAAAAACCTGAAGTTCCTAATTACGGTAAACGCGGATCTGGGATTAAACTGGAAGAAGGAATGGTGATAGCCATTGAACCGATGATTAACGCCGGCCGTGCCGGGGTGAAGTTTTGGAAAGATGGCTGGACGGTTAGCAGCATCGATGGAAAACCATCAGCACATTTCGAGCATACAGTGGCAATTAAAAAGGGCAAAGCAGATGTTTTATCGACATTTAGCTACGTTGAAGAAGTTTTAAAACAAAAACAATAAAAAGTAAATATTTTTATTTAATTTTGCCGTCCCGCAAGGGCGGGGCTAATTGAGTAGAAATCAATAAAATATATGGCCAAACAGGCTTCAATTGAACAAGACGGAATTATAAGAGAAGCGTTGTCTAATGCAATGTTTCGTGTTGAGTTAGAAAACGGGCACGAGATTATTGCTCATATCTCTGGTAAAATGAGGATGCACTACATCAAAATTTTACCCGGCGATAAGGTGAAGTTAGAAATGTCTCCTTATGATTTAAGTAAAGGACGAATAACTTATAGATATAAATAAGATGAAAGTAAGAGCATCAATCAAAAAGCGTAGTGCTGATTGCAAGATCATTCGCCGTAAAGGTGTACTTTATGTGATCAACAAAAAGAACCCAAAGTATAAACAACGTCAGGGATAAAATTTTTGAAGATTGAAACCTGTGGTACAGGTCTGGGTGGAAAGATTGAATTATCAATCGTTCAATCATTCAATCTTTCAATCAATCATTAAATAGAAATATGGCAAGGATAGCAGGTATTGATTTACCAAGAAACAAAAGAGGAGAGATCGGACTTACTTACATTTTCGGTATCGGCAAGACAACTGCTCAGCGCATTTTGACTACTGCAGATATCAGTTTTGATGTAAAGGTAGAAGAATGGACCGATGATCAGTTAGCGGCAATTCGTGGTTTAATTAACGACGAAATTAAAGTGGAAGGAGCTTTACGTTCTGAGATTCAATTAAACATTAAACGTTTAATGGATATCGGATGTTACCGCGGTCTTCGTCATCGTAAAGGATTACCAGTTCGTGGTCAGCGTACTAAAAACAACTCACGTACACGTAAGGGTAAGCGTAAAACAGTGGCAAACAAAAAGAAGGCTACTAAATAATAATTAGATATGAGGTGTAAGATTTGAGATATGAAAATATTTCAGAACCTGATCTCATGATTACAAAAAAGAAATAGATATGAGTGCCGGGATCTTATCTCAGATCTCAAGTCTCACTTCAGAAATCTCAAAAAATGGCTAAAACTAAAAAAGTTACCAAAAAGCGTGTAGTTGTTGTGGAGCCGGTAGGTGAAGCACATTTAAATGCCACATTCAACAATATCATTATTACCTTAACCAATACACAGGGACAAACCATTTCATGGTCTTCAGCTGGTAAAATGGGTTTCAAAGGTTCTAAGAAAAATACTCCTTATGCTGCCGGGCAAGCTGCCGCGGATTGTGCAAAAGTTGCTCATGACTTAGGATTGCGTAAAGTAGAAGTATTTGTAAAAGGTCCTGGATCAGGTCGTGAATCTGCTATCCGTACGTTACAAACTTCAGGTATTGAAGTTACCACTATCAAGGATATCACTCCGCTTCCGCACAACGGTTGCCGTCCTCCAAAAAGAAGAAGAGTTTAATTAATAATCAGTTTTAAAGCTAAGATTCAACAGCTAAAGGCTGTTAGATACTTTAATAACACACAACAATGGCAAGATATACCGGACCAAAGTCCAAAATCGCCCGTAGATTCAGAGAGCCAATTTTCGGTCCTGATAAGGCATTAGAAAGAAAAAATTATCCTCCCGGAATGCACGGAACTTCTCGTAAGAGAGGAAAGCAATCAGAATTTGCTGTGCAGTTAATGGAGAAGCAAAAAGTTAAACACACATATGGTGTGTTAGAGCGCTACTTCGAAAACTTATTCCATAAATCTTCTGCTAAAGAAGGTATTACCGGAGAAAACTTATTGAAATTTTTAGAAGCACGTTTAGATAATACTGTTTATCGTTTAGGTATTGCTCCAACCCGCTCAGCTGCTCGTCAGTTAGTAGGTCATAAGCATATTACTGTAAACGGAGAGATTGTAAACATCGCTTCATACTCTTTACGTGCTGGTGATGTTGTTGCCGTACGTGAGCGTTCAAAATCATTAGAAGCAGTTTCAAATTCTGTAGCTGGTAAAATGATTAACAAATATAGCTGGTTAGAGTGGGATGCAAACAGCCTTACAGGCAAGTTCCTGAATTATCCAAGTCGTGATGAGATTCCTGAAAACATCAAGGAAAACCTTATCGTCGAATTGTACTCTAAGTAATAGATCCGGTGCTTTTTTAAGCACCTTGATCAGTTTAATATTAACAAATACATTTAAGCAAAATAGTAAATGGCAATCTTAGCATTTCAGAAACCTGATAAAGTTATAATGCAGAAATCTACGGATTTCGACGGAACATTTGAATTCAGACCGTTGGAGCCTGGTTTCGGTGTTACCATTGGTAATGCTTTACGTCGGATTCTATTATCTTCTCTTGAAGGTTTTGCAATAACTTCTGTTCGTTTTTCAGGTGTATCTCATGAGTTTTCTACCATCAAAGGTGTTGTAGAAGATGTTACTGAGATAATCTTAAACTTAAAGCAGGTACGTTTCCATAAAGTTGGTGACACAGGCGATTCTGAAAAGATCTTTGTTATCATCAATGGTCAGGACCAGTTTAAAGCAGGAGATATTTCTAAGTTTTCAAACAACTTTGAAGTATTGAATTCTGACATGGTGATCTGTAACATGGAATCATCTGTAACTCTTGAGATTGAATTAACAGTTAACAAGGGCAGAGGTTACATTGCAGCAGAAGAGAACAAAAATGCAGATGCTCCGGTTGGAGTGATTGCAATTGATTCGATTTATACTCCGATCAAAAACGTTAAGTTCACAATTGAGAACTTCCGTGTTGAGCAGAAAACAGATTACGAGAAGTTAATTCTTGATATCACAACTGATGGTTCAATACACCCGGAAGAAGCTTTGAAAGAAGCTGCCAAAATTTTGATCCACCACTTCATGTTATTCTCTGATGAGAACATTATGTTCGAATCTCAGGCTAAAGAAGAAACTAAAGAAGTAGATGAGGAAATCTTACACATGCGTAAGATCCTTAAAATGGAATTAGTAGATCTTGATCTTTCTGTTAGAGCTTTAAACTGCTTAAAAGCAGCTGATATCCGCTCTTTAGCAGATTTAGTTTCTTACGATGTTGCTGATATGTTAAAATTCAGAAACTTTGGTAAGAAGTCATTAACAGAAATTCAGGACCTGGTTAAATCTAAAGGATTATCTTTTGGAATGAACCTTTCCAAATTCAAATTAGACGAAGAATAATAAGCGAACGGCATAATTCCCGGTCCCGGTAAAAGGTTGACTGACGGTATGCACGTGCACAACAAAACAAACAATGAGACACGGTAAAAAAATTAACCATTTAAGTCGTACAGATAGTCATCGTAAAGCGATGCTTTCTAACATGGCTTCTTCGCTTATCCTGCACAAGCGTATTACAACTACACTTGCAAAGGCAAAAGCTTTACGTATGTATGTAGAGCCTTTGATCACTAAATCTAAAACAGATACTACACATTCACGTCGTACTGCATTTAGTTATTTAAAAGATAAAGAAGTAGTAGCAATGCTATTCCGCGAGATCGCAGAGAAAGTAGCAACCCGTCCGGGTGGTTACACTCGTATCCTGAAGTTAGGCAATCGTTTAGGCGATAACGCTTCTATGGCAATGATCGAGTTGGTAGATTACAACGAATTATACACAACTGGCGAAGTTGCAGCTGAAAAGAAAACAACTCGTCGTCGTGGATCTAAAGCTAAAAAATCTGCAGATGCACCTGCTGCTGAAACTAAAACTGCTGCAAAAGCAGAAAAAGAAGAAGTAAAAGCTGTTGAGCCTGAAGTTAAAGAAGAAACTCCTGCAACTGATGCTGCAGCAGATACAACTTCTGAAGACAAAGCTTAAGTAAAACAAAATTCTTTAAAAGCCCTGTTCATTTTTTGAGCAGGGCTTTTTTTGTGGGATTTTTTTAAAATGCTTACTTATTTGCTTCTCCAAACAATATTCTGCCGATAATTTTAAACCCGATAGCAGTGAAAATCTCTCCCGATTTTTTCGGGAGAATTGAAACGAATAGCGGGACTGAAATTGCCGATGGATTTGGTTGTACATTTCCAAAACCATAAATTCTAAACTAAATTATGCTTGTTGATTTTCTATTTTGCAAGGCATTTTTGATCATCCTGTCATCCTGTCATTTTAAAAAAACGCGTATTGTCGCATTATAAAGCAATTTGCTGTCAGCATGAGCAGAAGTGCCGGTTGGCACATTGCTTGTTAATTATTTCACGGATATTGAATTAAATTTTTAACTAAAGAATATATTAACATGTCAAAAATCATTGGTATTGACTTAGGAACCACCAATTCTTGTGTTGCCGTAATGGAAGGTAATGAGCCTGTTGTTATTGCAAACAGTGAAGGTAAGCGTACTACTCCATCAATTGTTGCTTTTGTAGACAACGGAGAACGCAAAGTGGGTGATCCTGCAAAACGCCAGGCAATCACAAACCCAACAAAAACTATATCTTCTATCAAACGCTTTATGGGTAACGGCTTTGATGAAGTAAAAAACGAAATGGAACGTGTTCCATATAAAGTTGTTAAAGGCGATAACAACACACCACGTGTTGAAATCGACGATCGCAAATATACTCCACAGGAAATTTCTGCGATGATTTTGCAGAAAATGAAAAAAACTGCTGAAGATTTCTTAGGTCAGGAAGTAACAGAAGCGGTTATTACTGTTCCTGCTTATTTCAATGACTCACAACGCCAGGCAACTAAAGAAGCTGGTGAAATTGCCGGTTTAAAAGTTAGTCGTATAATTAATGAGCCAACTGCTGCTGCTCTAGCTTACGGTTTGGATAAAGCTCATAAGGATATGAAAATCGTAGTTTTTGACTGCGGTGGTGGTACGCATGACGTTTCTGTTCTGGAATTAGGTGATGGTGTATTTGAAGTAAAATCTACTGATGGTGATACACACTTAGGTGGTGATGACTTTGATGCGGTTATTATTGACTGGATGGCAGATGAGTTCAAAAGCAATGAAGGTATTGATCTTCGTAAAGATCCAATGGCTTTACAACGTTTAAAGGAAGCTGCTGAAAAAGCGAAAATTGAACTTTCAAGTACAACTCAAACTGAGATTAACTTACCATACATTTCTGCTGGCGATGGTATGCCGAAGCACTTGGTTAAAACCTTAACCCGTGCAAAATTCGAGTCATTAGCAGACAGTTTAATTAAACGTACTATTGAACCTTGTAAAACTGCTTTGAAAAATGCAGGTTTAAAAACTACTGATATTGACGAGATCATTTTAGTGGGTGGATCTACTCGTATTCCTGCAATTCAGGATGCTGTAAAATCATTCTTCGGAAAAGATCCTTCTAAAGGTGTAAACCCGGATGAGGTTGTTGCAATTGGTGCAGCTATCCAGGGTGGTGTTTTAACTGGTGAAGTTAAAGACGTTTTATTATTAGACGTTACACCGCTTTCCTTAGGTATCGAAACAATGGGTGGTGTTATGACCAAGTTGATCGAGGCAAACACAACTATTCCAACTAAAAAAACAGAAACTTTCTCTACCGCGTCTGATAATCAGCCGGAAGTACAAATACATGTTTTGCAGGGCGAGCGTCCAATGGCTGCTCAAAACCGTACAATTGGTCAATTTAATTTAGCGGGCATTCCGCCTGCTCCTCGTGGAGTACCACAGGTAGAAGTTACTTTTGATATTGATGCCAACGGTATTTTGCATGTAAGTGCTAAAGATAAGGCAACCAATAAAGAGCAAAAAATTCGTATTGAAGCTTCTTCAGGTTTATCTGATGCAGATATCAAGCGTATGAAAGATGAGGCGGAAGCAAATGCTGAGTCTGATAAGAAAGCAAAAGATGAAGTTGAAAAACTGAATGCTGCTGATGCGTTGATCTTCTCTACAGAAAAACAATTGAAAGAGTACGGAGATAAAATCTCGGCAGATAAAAAAGCTCCAATAGAAGAAGGTCTGACTAAATTGAAAGCAGCACATGCTTCTAAAGATTTCGAATCTATGGAATCTGCTCAAACTTCTTTACAGGAAGCCTGGAATACTGCATCTGAAGAGATGTACAAAGCAACTCAGGATGGTGCTGGTGCGGAAGGTGCAACAGCACAAGATGCAGGAGACAATGGTGCTCCGGCAGATGATTCTGTAACTGATGTTGACTTCGAAGAAGTTAAAGAAGATGATCAGAAATAATTTAGACGATAGTAAAATCTCTATATAATTAAAAGCCCCGTCCAGTTGGACGGGGTTTTTTTGTTGCCTAAAATTTTTTGGTTAGTTCAAAATAATTAACTCACCAACTTTTTATATTTTATTCTATGTGGAGTAATATCTCCGGTTCTTTTCTTACGATTTTCTTCGTATTCAGAATAATTTCCTTCAAAATAATAAACCTGAGAATCGCCTTCAAAAGCAAGAATATGTGTGCAGATACGATCTAAAAACCAACGGTCGTGAGAAATAATTACCGCACAGCCCCCGAAATTTTCCAACCCTTCTTCTAAAGAACGCAAAGTATTTACGTCTATATCGTTAGTTGGCTCATCCAGTAAAAGTACATTTGAGCTTTTCTTCAATGTAATGGCCAGATGCACACGATTTCTTTCTCCTCCGGAAAGCACATTTATTTTTTTCTGCTGATCGGCTCCGTTAAAGTTGAACTTTGAAACATACGCTCTAGAATTTATAGGCTTTGTTCCAAGGAGAATCGTTTCGTTTCCGTCGGTAATGTTTTCCCAAACAGATTTGCCGGCGTCTAAATCATCATGCATTTGATCTACATAACCCAACGCAACCGTATTTCCAACCTTAAATTCTCCCGTGTCCGGAGTTTCCTGTCCGGTTATTAACCTGAACAAAGTTGTTTTTCCGGCTCCGTTCGGGCCGATAATTCCAACAATCCCGGCAGGAGGTAAAGAGAAATTTAAATCTTCAAATAAAACTTTATTGCCATAAGATTTAGAAACACCTTTTGCCTCAATAACCACATTTCCTAATCTCGGTCCTGGTGGAATAAACAATTCCAGTTTATCTTCTCTTTCTTTCGTTTCCTCGGAAGCTAATTTTTCATAGTTAGAGAGACGAGCTTTCGATTTTGCATGACGTGCTTTCGGCGCCATTCTCACCCATTCCAGTTCCCGTTCTAAAGTCTTCTGCCTTTTGCTCTCTGTTTTTTCTTCAGAAGCTAAGCGTTTTGATTTTTGATCAAGCCAGGAAGAGTAATTTCCTTTCCAGGGAATTCCTTCGCCCCGATCTAATTCCAAGATCCATCCCGCAACGTTATCAAGGAAATATCTATCGTGAGTAACGGCAATTACAGTTCCTTTATATTGCTTTAAATATTGCTCCAACCAGTCAATGCTTTCTGCATCCAGGTGGTTGGTTGGCTCATCCAACAATAAAACATCCGGTTCCTGAAGTAATAAACGACAAAGTGCTACTCGTCTTCTTTCTCCTCCTGACAATGTGGCAATTTTGGTATCGGGCTCTGCGCAGCGCAAAGCGTCCATTGCTCTTTCTAATTTGGAGTCTAATTCCCAGGCACCAACCGCATCTATCTGATCCTGAAGTTCTCCTTGTCTGGCCAGAAGTTTATCCATTGCATCGGCATTTTCATAAACTTCGGGTAAACCAAATTTTTCATTGATGTCTTCGTACTCCTTTAATATAGCAGTAATGGAGGCAACTCCCTCTTCGACCGTTTCTAATACAGTTTTTTCAGGATCTAATTCGGGTTCCTGCGCTAAATAGCCCACAGTATAACCTGGAGCAAACACTACTTCGCCTTGATATTGCTTATCCAGGCCGGCAATTATTTTTAGAACGGATGATTTTCCTGAACCGTTTAAACCGATTACGCCGATTTTAGCACCGTAAAAAAATGAGAGGTAAATGTTTTTTAAAACCTGTTTTTGAGGCGGGTAAATCTTATTTACACCAGCCATAGAAAAAATAATTTTTTCGTCTGACATATGATATTTGTTGATGGGGCAAATATCGTTAAATTAGTCAGATGGCTGTCAACTTAGTTTAATGATAATAAGTACCTACCTTTATAAGCTAAATGGCTTAATTGTTGATAACTTTGTTGTGTAAACATCTAATCAACTAAAGCAAAATTTAATAGATTAGATTATTGTCATTCTAGAAAGGGATATAAATGGAAGCAAAATTTTCTCCACGCGTTAAAGACGTTATTTCATACAGCCGGGAAGAAGCCTTAAGGCTTGGTCATGATTATATAGGAACAGAACACTTATTATTAGGATTGATCAGAGAAGGAGATGGTATGGCCATCAAAATTTTAAAAGGTGCCGGTGTAGATACTTCACGCTTACGCAAATCTGTTGAAGATGCTGTAAAAGGCACTTCAAGTACTACTGTTAATTTAGGTAACATTCCTTTAACTAAACAAGCAGAAAAGGTTTTAAAAATAACATACTTAGAAGCTAAAATATTTAAAAGCGACGTAATTGGAACAGAGCATTTATTGCTTTCGATTTTAAGAGACGAAGATAATATAGCCTCACAAATATTATTGCAATTCAACATTAATTATGATGTTTTCAAAGCGGAAGTAGAGAGTAACAAAGATGGTTTCAGAGATGAAGCTCCTGGTTCTCCTGCCGGCGATGATGATTTTAGAGAAGAAGAAAGTTTTAATCAACCAAAGAAAGTGTCTGATATTAAATCTAAAACTCCGGTACTGGATAATTTTGGAAGGGATTTGACCCGTGCTGCGGAAGACGGTAAATTGGACCCAATTGTTGGTCGTGAAAAAGAAATTGAACGTGTTTCTCAGATTCTATCCAGACGTAAGAAAAACAATCCTATTTTAATAGGTGAGCCGGGTGTGGGAAAATCTGCAATTGCAGAAGGTCTTGCCCTGCGCATTGTTCAACGTAAAGTTTCAAGAGTACTTTTTAATAAAAGAGTAGTTACTCTGGATCTTGCTTCATTGGTTGCCGGTACTAAATACCGCGGTCAGTTCGAAGAGCGGATGAAAGCAGTAATGAATGAACTGGAGAAATCTCCGGATGTAATTTTGTTTATTGATGAGATTCATACAATTGTTGGCGCAGGCGGTGCTTCAGGATCTTTAGATGCATCAAATATGTTTAAACCTGCTTTGGCAAGGGGAGAAATTCAATGTATTGGTGCAACCACTTTAGATGAATATCGTCAGTATATTGAAAAAGACGGAGCTTTAGATCGTCGTTTTCAAAAGGTAATGGTAGAACCTGCCACTCCGGATGAAACTATTGAAATATTAACCCGCATTAAAGATAAGTATGAAGAGCATCACGGTGTAACGTATACTGATGAAGCAATTCAGGCTTGTGTAAGTTTAACTTCAAGATATATTACAGATCGTTTCCTTCCTGATAAAGCTATTGATGCTTTGGATGAATCCGGATCAAGAGTGCATTTAACAAACATTCATGTTCCTGAGAAAATTCTGGAGATTGAGCAAAAAATTGAAGAAATAAAAGTTGAAAAGAATAAAGTTGTTCGTAGTCAGAAATACGAAGAGGCAGCTAAACTTCGGGATACCGAAAAACATTTGCTTGAAGAATTAGAAAAAGCAAAAGGCGAGTGGGAAGCGGAAACAAAAACCAAGCGTTACACTGTTTCTGAAGATAATGTTGCCGAGGTGGTTTCAATGATGACCGGAATTCCTGTTCAACGTGTTGGACAAACCGATAGTCAGAAATTGTTGAACATGTATGATTCTATTAATACCAGAATTATTGGCCAACAAGATGCGGTTAAGAAATTGACAAAAGCGATTCAAAGAACTCGTGCCGGTTTAAAAGATCCGA
This sequence comes from Daejeonella sp., assembly GCA_039934815.1. Classification (GTDB taxonomy): domain Bacteria; phylum Bacteroidota; class Bacteroidia; order Sphingobacteriales; family Sphingobacteriaceae; genus Daejeonella. The sequence goes on from JBDTLL010000039.1 coordinate 12,837, forward strand.
AAAAACCAATTGGTTCTTTCATATTTCTTGGACCTACCGGTGTTGGTAAAACTGAATTGGCGAAAGAACTTGCCCGTTTCATGTTTGATTCTGAAGATTCTTTGATTCAGGTTGACATGAGTGAATACATGGAGAAATTTGCGGTTTCCAGATTAGTGGGAGCGCCTCCGGGATATGTTGGTTATGAAGAAGGCGGACAGTTAACAGAAAAAGTTAGACGCAAGCCCTATTCTGTGATCTTACTAGATGAGATTGAAAAAGCGCATCCGGATGTATTCAATATTTTGTTACAGGTTTTAGATGAAGGTCAGTTGACAGATAGTTTAGGTAGAAAGGTCGATTTCAGAAATACAATTGTGATTATGACTTCGAATATTGGTGCCCGTCAATTGAAAGATTTTGGACAGGGTGTGGGTTTTTCAACCAATGCAAAATCGTCTCAGGCTGATTCGTATTCCAGAGGAGTTATAGAAAACGCGTTAAAGCGTGCTTTTGCTCCCGAGTTTTTAAATCGTGTGGATGATGTGATTGTTTTCAATTCTCTTGGAAAAGAAGAAATTTTCAAAATTATTGATATCGAGTTGAAATCATTATTCGACCGGATTGAAGGACTTGGTTACGAAGTTAAATTGACTGAAGCAGCTAAAGAATTTATAGCTGATAAAGGTTACGATGCAAACTTCGGTGCACGGCCGTTGAAACGTGCCATTCAGAAATATCT
>JBDTLL010000040.1:0-13287 GCA_039934815.1 Daejeonella sp.
GTTGCCCGATAAAAAACGCCATGTACTTTTCCGCTTACGCGAATATTAAGATGCTTCATTTAAAATTATTGAATTTCAAGATCGCAAATTTGCTTCTTTGCAGCTATAAACTCTTCCCATACTTCCTGCACAATTTTCGCCGCGGGTTTTATTTCTTTAATCATGGCTGCCGCCTGACCGATCTCCAATTCGCCTTCAACCAGATCTCCTTCAAACATGCCCCGCTTTGCTCTTCCTCTTCCCAATAAATTGGTTAATTCTTCTTTGCTTGCGCCCCTTGCTTCTGCCAGTTCTACCTGATTAAAAAAATCATTCTTCATCAAACGAACAGGGATCACAGATTTCATGCTGAGTTTTGTCGCTCCTTCGCTGGCTTCAACAATTACATTTTTAAAATTCGCGTGAGCCGAAGATTCTTCTGAAGCTGCAAATAAAGATCCGATTTGAACTCCGTCTGCGCCTAAAGCCATTGCCGCAAGCATAGATTTACCGCCCGCAATTCCACCGGCCGCAATCAGAGGAATATTTACGCTTTCGCGAATCATGGGAATCAAACAAAGTGTAGTTGTTTCTTCGCGACCGTTATGCCCGCCCGCTTCAAAACCTTCCGCCACAAGTGCATCCACACCACTATCTTCTGCTTTTTTAGCGAATTTAATATTGGCAATTACATGCACCACCGTAATCCCTTTTTCCTTTAAAAAACTAGTCCAGGTGGCTGGATTTCCTGCGGAAGTAAAAACGATTGTAACGCCCTCTTCTACAATAATATCCATTATTTTATCAATATCCGGATACAATAAAGGAACATTAACACCAAAAGGCTTTGAAGTTGCTTTTTTACATTTCTGAATATGCTCCCTCAAAACGTCCGGATACATGGAGCCGGCTCCTATCAATCCAAGTCCGCCGGCATTAGACACGGCAGACGCTAAACGCCAGCCACTGCACCACACCATTCCGGCCTGAATTATTGGAAATTCAATATTAAATAATTTGCAAATTGGGTTCATTGGCTGCAAAATAAGATTTTTGCACTAAATAAGTTTTTGAACCCGTGATTGAGCCGTTAGCTTCATTCCCTTTACATCCGTAATCAAATTTAATCCGGGCTTTTTGCCTTTTTCTATCGAACCGAATTGATTATCAATACCTAAAAATAAAGCTCCGTTTAAAGTTGCCCATTTTACCAGCTCGGCCAATGTTAATGAAGGGAAATTTTTAGTTAAAGTCTGCATTTCCGCAAGCATATCCAGTTTATCATTGGATGCATAACTGTCTGTTCCGATGGTGATCTTAAAGTCGTGAGCCGTAAACATGAGTACTTTAGGAACTCTGCCTTCTATATACAAGTTAGCGTTAGGGCAAAAACACCAGGAAACATCACGGCCAAAACGACTTACAAAATATAAATCTTTTAAGCTTGTGTACGTATTATGAACCATTAGAAACTTCTGATCTTTTGGCAATAAAGGAATTACAGATTGCAATGAGTTACGAGCCTGTGGCTTAAAATATTCAGAAGAAATATTCATTGATTCATAAAAATCAAGAAAATCCCCGGTTTTATACCTGTAAAGTTTATTTTCTTCTTCCGTTTCCTGATTATGAATGCTGAACAGATTGTCTTTATCGGCAACGTAATTTCTAAACAACTTAAATAGTTCTTTAGAAACAGAATAAGGCGCATGCGGTGTAACGGAAACACTTAAAGGGTGGAATTCTTTTTTCAACTCCAAACCTTTTTCAAAAGCTTCTTCTGCCTTTTCGGGATCAAAAGCCATTACTTCTACATACGTATGGTAATAAATTTTACTCTCCTGCTTAATTTTTTTAGACGATATAGTGTTTACAATATCACCCACAGCCACAATTCCATTATCGTACATTTCCTTATCTGCTGCACGCATGGCATCTTCAACCACTTGCTCGTCGGCATTTCTGGACTTTAAAACTGCCTTTACAAATTCGATCAGTTTTGTATCTCTGGGTATCTTTCCCTTTAAATAAGAAAGCTCCAGGTGGCAATGGGAGTTTACAAATCCGGGCACAATAATTCCGTCGAGTTTTTCAATATCTTCAGAATTACCGTCAAAATCTTCGGCTTGATAAATATTTATTACTTCCCCACTTTCGTCTACCGAGACAACACCATTTTTTATGGGTTCTCCGGCAACGGTAAAAATATATTCCGCTGAAAAATTTCTAATCATGTTATCAATTAAGAATCAACTATTAAAAAAGAATTTCCACTCATAATTTGTTGAATCGCTTCAAAGTTAGAATAAAATAAAGTTATATAATATGACATTCATATCAATTTAATCAATTAATTAGAACAATCGCTGTACTTAACAATAAAATCTAATAGGTAACTTTGTCGCGATGAGCAATTTGAAAAAAACCGACATTCGGAGTTTGTCTCTTGATACACTGAAAGAACATTTTGTAAAATTAGGTGAACCTTCATTCAGAGCTAAACAAGTTTATGAGTGGTTGTGGTCTAAAGCATCTCTCAGTTTTGAGGAGATGAGTAATTTACCGAAAACTTTACGTGAAAAACTTAATGAAGGTTATTCAATTAACCATATTGTTGTTAATCAATCGCAATTCAGTTCAGACAGAACGATTAAAAATACCTTTAGATTGTATGACGGCAATATTATTGAAGGGGTTTTAATTCCGGCAACGGAAAGAATGACAGCCTGCGTCAGCTCGCAGGTTGGTTGCAGTTTAAGCTGTAAATTTTGCGCTACCGGTTACATGGATCGCAAACGAAATCTAAATCCGGATGAAATTTATGATCAGGTTGTATTGATCGATAAACAGTCTAAAGAAAACTACCAGATTCCGTTAACTAACATTGTATATATGGGCATGGGCGAGCCCTTGCTGAACTATGCAAATGTGATGAAATCTATTGAGCGCATTACATCGCCCGACGGATTAAATATGGCCGCCAAAAGAATAACGGTTTCTACCGCCGGAATTGCCAAAATGATCAAAAAACTAGGTGATGATCAGGTGAGATTTAACCTTGCTTTGTCTTTACATGCAGCAAATGATACCAAGCGAAATGAAATTATGCCCATCAATGAGCAAAATTCATTAGACGCTTTAGCGGATGCGCTGAAATATTTTTATGCGAAAACCAAAAGTCCGGTTACGTATGAATACATTGTGTTTAATGACTTTAACGACAGCTTGGAAGATGCTGCTGAACTGGCAAAATTTTGCCGTCATCTGCCTTGCAAAGTAAATATCATTGAATATAATCCAATTTCGTTTGCTGATTTTAAGAATGCCGATGGCGATAAGATAGACGCTTTCGCGGATTACCTGAAAAAGCAGGGAATAACCACCAACATCAGACGGAGTCGCGGCAAGGACATTGACGCTGCCTGCGGACAATTAGCTGTTAAAGAGCCACAATCTTAGATACAATTTAATTCACATCGGCTAAAGCCAACGCTAAATAGGTATATTAAAGCATGAATCTGCTTTCTGCCTATTTACTGGATTTTGCCGCCTTATTTTTCCCTGAACTCTGTTCTGCCTGTGGGAAAAATTTGTTCAGCAATGAAAAGGTAATCTGCACCAGTTGTATTTATCATTTACCCTACACCAATTTCCATCTCGATAACGAAAATAGAGTTGCCCGACAATTGTGGGGAAGATTTAAGTTTGAACAGGCTTCTGCCTTTTTATACTTTCAAAAAGGCAATAAAGTGCAGAATATGATGCATCAGCTAAAATACAATAACCGACCGGAAACGGGTTTTCGACTCGGGCAATTGTATGCACAGGAACTAAGCAGTTTCAAAAACTGGGAATTTCCGGACGCAATAATTCCGGTTCCATTACATCCTGATAAGAAAAAGAAACGAACTTATAACCAAAGCGAGCACATTGCAAACGGGATTGCCGATGTATTGGAAGTCCCGGTTTACACTACCAATTTACTGCGGGGCGCAGATACCGAAACGCAAACTAAAAAATCCAGATTTGCACGCTATGAAAATATGAAAGAGGCATTCGTGATCACCAAGCCGGAAATGCTGATTGATAAACACATTTTATTGGTTGATGATGTAATTACAACCGGCGCCACTTTGGAGGCTTGCAGCATTAAGTTGTTATCGATAGAAAATCTCCGCATCAGTATTTGTACCATCGCTTTCGCCGATTGATATTTTTGGACATATTTGTAAAGATGCACCGTATTTACATTTTATTGCTTTCCGCTTTAATTTTCGTTTCCTGTAGTAAAGAGGAAAAAATAAGTACAGATCCAAATGCCAGACTAAGTTTTTCTACTGATACATTACTTTTTGATACCGTTTTTACAACTGTTGGTTCTACTACCCGAAAACTCAAAATTTATAATAAAAATAAAAATGCGTTGCGCATACGCGAGATAAAACTGGCGGGAGGAAATACATCTGAATTTAAAATCAATATAAACGGCTCGCCAGTAAGCACTATTAATGATCAGGAAATAGGCGCTAAAGATTCAATTACCATTTTTATAAAAGTCAACATCAATCCAAATTCTGCCAATTTGCCTTTCATCGTTACAGACTCATTATTGTTTGAAACTAACGGAAATAAGCAAAAAGTAAATCTGGCTGCTTATGGTGAAAATGCAAATTTTATTGATGCGGCTTCCCTTACGGGAAACACCGTCTGGAACAATAATCTGCCATATGTAATTTATAATTCTGCGCTGATAGAGCAAAATTCTACATTAACTATAGACGCTGGCGCCCGTATTTACTTTCACAAAAACTCGAAACTTTATATAGCAGGAACGTTGAAAGCTAACGGTACTCCAGCCGATTCTATAACTTTTAGCAGCGACAGGCGGGAAGCATTATACAAAGATGAACCCGGACAATGGGGAGGTTTGCACTTTCTGCGCTCAAGCAAAAACAATATTGTTAGCAATGCCAGTATTCAGAATGCAACAATTGGGATACGGGTAGATTCTTTATCAGAAAATTCCAACCCGAAGTTAATTCTGAATAACTGTATAGTTAAAAATATGGAAGTAACTGCGCTGGCTTTATACAATGCAGATCTCAAAGCTTTTAATAATCTGATTTATAACTGCGGTCAGTTTCTGGTATATGCCGTATTGGGAGGAAATTATGACTTCAAGCAAAACACCTTTGCGGGATACAATTTTACTTTCGCGAGGCAAAATCCGGCTCTTTACTTCTCTGATACTTACTCTGCCGGAAACTCTATTCAATCTGCGGCTTTGAACCTCAATTTAACAAATAATATAATTTGGGGAAATCTTGATAACGAGCTACTCCTTGAACGGAAAGCAACTTTCGATTTTAACACTCAGATATTTAATAATCTGATAAAAACCAATAAAAGTGAATTTCAGATCAATGGAAATCTGATCAATGCCGATCCACAATTTGTAACTCCCCGAAATGAAAATTATCGCCTAACAGATCAGAGTCCGGCTTTGAATAAAGGAATAAACCTGACTGGCGATTCTTATTCCCCTTTTTTAATTCGAGATATTGAAGGAAAATCCAGAATATTTCCTTCAGAATTAGGAGCTTATGAATTTAAATAAGATATAATTAAAATATCTGAAACTATTTTAAGGCAGTTCTGGTATAACATGGTGAGAGCGTTAATTTAGATGAAAGAGCTGGCAACCAAATTGGTTCCAGCTTTTTCTTTTTACAGGAAATTTTTGTAGCCTGGACAATTTGCCTGGGCTCAGGCATACATTAACTTACCTTTAGGTTTTGGAACGGTTCTGCCCTTAATTTTAGCAGTTTCAATCCATTCATCAATTATAACTTCCACATTGGATATGGCTTCCTGATAACTATTTCCGTCTGCTAAGCAACCGGCCAATTCAGGTACTTCAGCGATGTAGGCTTCATCCTCTTTGCTCCAATATATAATAATTTCGTATTTGTGGTTGTCTTTCATTTTAGTCCAAATTTACTTGATTCCTTACTAGTATATCTCTAACTTGTTTTATTTGATACGATTTCGCTTTACCCGATTTAGGCTGGATATTTATTATTTCCTCCAAATTTTCTCTGGTAAATATATGATGGTCCCCTTTAATTCGCTCCTCAAATCCCAATCGTACTAATAAACTTCTTAACTCCTCGAAATTGATATTGTTGTCTGATGTTCCCTGCAATATCTTAGCCAGCAGCCTTTTGTGCTTACTCATAACTAAAATTAATTATTTCAGTTCAGCTTTTTCGAAAAAACAAATTGAATAACAAAAGTAAAATATACGGTAATTACAAAATATTGCCACACCAATTACTGCTAAAAGCGATTGCAAACCTTAATGTTTTGTCAGGAATAAGCTCTTTAAAAATTGAAGCTTGACATTAATGAGTTTTAGTTCTTTAAATACGATTGTATTTTATTGTAAAGTTCAGCAGGAACAAAAGGCTTCATTACGTAATCATTCATTCCGCATTCGTAAATTTTGTCCATCTCTTTAGAAAGAATTGAAGCCGTTAAAGCAATGATGGGTAAAGAACGGAAGTAATCGCCGTTTAATTTTCTGATTGCCCGAGTTGCATCCAAACCGTTCATTACCGGCATGTTTAAATCCATCAATACCATGTCGTAAGGAAGTATCTGCACTTTATTTAGTGCTTCTTCTCCATTTTCAGCGAAATCTACTTTTACGCCCCATTTTCCTAAAACCTTGCCCGCCAAAATTCGGTTCATTTCGTTATCATCGACAACCAAAATAGAGGAATTTAAGTTGGCAGATTTAAAAGCCTGCGATTTCGACAAAGTAGTTTCATTGGCTCTTTCAAAATCAATTGTGAAGCTAAAAGTGGTGCCTTTATTTATTTCGCTGCTTACAAAAATAGTTGAGTTATGCAGCTCAATTAGTCTTTTTGTTATTGCCAATCCCAATCCTGTACCGCCATATTTGCGGGCAGTATCTTCACTGGCCTGAGTATATGATTCAAAAATGTATTCGATCTTATCATCAGGAATACCAATTCCCGTATCTGAGATCTCGAAACGCACGCTCGCTATCTCCTTGGTTTCTTTTACCAGATCCAACTTCAATTTAATTTCACCAACCTCGGTAAACTTAACTGCGTTACCTATCAGGTTTATTAAAATCTGGTATAATCTGGTATTATCTCCTTTAACATAAGAGGCAATGCGGTGGTCAATTTCAGATTTAAGAATTACTCCTTTTTCTGCTGTTTTAAACTGCAGTGAATTGAGCGTTTGCGAAACAAGATCTTTCAGATTTACATTGGTCTTTTCTAAAACCATGTTTCCTGTTTCTATTTTTGTAAAATCAAGAATGTCATTAATCAGCGAAAGCAAATTCTGAGCAGAAAAACCTAAAATTTTCAGATTATCAGCTTGTGCTTCCGTCGGATTATCGTCCATTAAAATATGCGTAATACCAATTACCGCATTCAACGGAGTTCTTATTTCGTGGCTCATTACGGAAAGGAACGCTTCTTTTGCACGACTTAACTGCAAAGCTTCCTCACGGGTTTTAATCAGTTCCCCTTCTGCCTGCTTTCGTTCTGAGATGTCGTTTATAATTTCAACTTGCCTGTCAATTGTACCGTCTTCATTAAACGTGGGCGTGTTGGAAATTGAGAGCCAAATAGGCGTCCCATCTTTTTTATAATTCAGCAATTCAATCTGCGAGGATTTAAAATTTTCTGCTTCAGATCTTGCATGCCCGAGCTCATTAAAGTCGGTTTCTTCTCCGCTCAGTAAATCGCCGGGGCGTTTGCCTTTTAAATCTTCGAATGAGTAACCGGAAATCTTCTCAAATGCTTCATTCACCCAATTTATTTTTCCATCGCCATCGCTGATGATAACTCCGTTTACCGTTTTACTTGCAACTAAAGACAGGAGGGTTAATTTTTCTTCCGCATTTTTCCTTTCGGTGATATCCATTACAATTTCAACCTGCCGCTCAATTTCTCCGACTGCGTTAAAAATTGGATTTGTGGATGTAAATATCCAGATTGGCGTTTCGTCTTTTTTGTAAACCAGCAATTCCTGACTAAAAGCTTTACGGCCTTTTAAATTTTCTCTGGATCGTTTAAGGTCGGCTGAATTGGTATCTTTCCCGTGGATTATATCTTCCAGAGGTTTTCCAAAAAGCTCATCCAACTTATAGCCGAGAATATCTTCTAATGCCTCATTTACCCAGACAACTTCACCGTCTGCATTTCTGATGACAACCCCTGTTGAAGCCTTACTGGCTACCAAAGATAGAGTTTGCAATTCCTGCTCTACGTTTTTACGTGCAGTGATATCTATAATAACTTCAATTTCCTTTTCTATCTCGCCCTGCTCATTTAAAATTACAGAGTTCATAATTGAAAGCCAGATAGGCTGACCGTCTTTGCGATAAGCCAGGAAATCTATTGCAAAAGGTTTTTTATTCCGTGTATTTTCACGGGCCTGCTCAATAACTGTTTTATCTGTTTTTTCGCCTAATAAAATATCTCCAAGTTTGCAACCCTGCAGGTCATCAATGCTGTAACCGGTAATTTTTTCAAAAGCCTCATTAACCCAGATGATGTTGTTATCCTTACTGCTTATTATAACGCCGTTATTTACTTTGCTGGCAACCAGAGATAATTGTTCCAACTCATCAACCACCTTTTTCTGAAAGGTAATATCCCGGCCGTTGGCGTACCATTTGCCCTGGTGAACGGCAACAGACCAGCCTACCCATTTAATTTCTCCCGATTTGGAACGAACGCGGGTCTCAAGCTCAAAATATTTTTGCTTGTTTTTTAAACCATGTTCAATATCAGGAAGTAATCGATACATATCTTCCTCGATCAGGAATTTCCAGATGGGATGCCCAATACTTTCACTGGCGTTGTAACCGAGCAATTTTTCTGCACTTCGGTTAACCATCGTCAGGTTTGTTTCGCGGTCCATTACACAATGTAATTCGGCCGAAGTATCGAACATCGTGTATATTTCTTCGTACTTGGCTAACGTAGCAGAAAACTCAAATTTCTTGCGACGCATCTCCAGGTGAGAAACAATTTCTTCTCCCAAAATTTTCAAACCATCGATCTGAGCTTCATCCAGTTTTCTGGGTTTATCATCAATTACGCAAAGCGTTCCTAATTTATAACCATCCGGGTTGATCAACGGAATTCCGGCGAAGAAACGATAGTTGAATTTCTGAATTACCTCTGCGGAAATGGCAAATTTCTCATCTATAAGAGAATCATATATCTCCAGAACTTCATCTTTTTGAATGGCATAATGGCAAAAAGAATTCTTTCTTGGAAATTCATCAGCTTCGATACCAATTTTCGATTTCAACCACACCCTTTCCTCATCTACAAAAGAAATAAATGCGATAGGCGTTTGGCATAAATACGTAGCCAAACGGGTTATTCCGTCATATTCTTTCTCAGCGGGGGTATCTAAAATCTGGTAATCAGCAAGTTCCTCAAGACGCTTCTTTTCGATAATCTCTAATTCTGTTTCGGCCATAAATTCTCTCAGGAGAGAGGTAAAAAATTACTTATATAAAGGATGTTTGTCCATCATTTCTTCAACACTCTTACGCACTTTTTTCAAATTAGATGCGTCTTCGGGTTTGCTGATCACTTCATCAATCAAGTCGACAATTTTATCCATGTGCTTTTCCTTCAGACCACGGGTTGTTATCGCTGCAGTACCCACACGTATACCAGAAGTAACAAATGGAGATTTGTCATCAAACGGAACCATGTTTTTATTCACTGTAATACTAGCTTCTTCCAAAACATTTTCGGCTGCCTTACCAGTAATATTTTTGTTACGTAAATCAATAAGCATCAGGTGATTATCTGTTCCGCCAGAAATTATCTTATAACCACGCTGTACAAAAGCGCCGGCCATCGCATCAGCATTCTTTTTAACCTGAATAATATATTTCATGAAATCCTCGGTCAGCGCTTCGCCGAAAGCAACCGCTTTAGCCGCAATAATATGCTCTAAAGGTCCGCCCTGTGTACCCGGGAAAACTCCGCTGTCAAGCAATGCCGACATCATGCGCAATTCGCCTTTTGGAGTTTTTAAACCAAACGGATTTTCAAAATCTTTACCCATCATAATCATCCCGCCACGCGGACCGCGAAGTGTTTTGTGAGTAGTTGTAGTCACAACATGACAATGTGGAAGCGGATCGTTCAATAATCCGCGGGCAATTAAACCTGCCGGATGAGAAATATCGGCAACTACCAGGGCACCGATCTGATCGGCAACCTGACGGATGAACTCATAATCCCAGTCTCTGGAATACGCCGAAGCACCGCAAATAATTACTTTAGGTTTTTCTAAAAGCGCCACTTCTTCCAGCTTTTTATAATCTATAATTCCGCTTTCGCGATCAACACCATAAAAATAAGGATCGTATAATTTACCGGAGAAATTTACCGGAGAACCATGCGTTAAATGTCCGCCATGCGAAAGATCAAAACCCAGAATTTTATCGCCGGGCTTTAAAAGCGCCAGAAAAACGGAAGCATTTGCCTGCGCACCGGAGTGCGGCTGAACATTTGCCCAGGAAGCATTAAATAATTGTTTGGCACGTTCAATAGCAATAGTTTCAATCTCGTCCACAACATCGCAACCGCCATAATATCTTTTTCCCGGAAGGCCTTCTGCATATTTATTTGTTAAAACAGAACCTGCAGCTTCCATTACCTGCTTACTAACAAAATTTTCTGAAGCAATTAGCTCCAGACCTGTTTCCTGTCTGTCTGCTTCTTCTTCAATCAGCTTGAATACAAGTTTATCTCTTTTCATTATTTATTTTTTATATCTAAAAATCAGGCTGTTAACCGGATGGGATTATAATTTTTTATCGGGCGTAAACATACATAATATCAGGCATTTGATGCCTATTTAGATTCAATTTGGAAATTATTAAAACCGGTTCCGGTTTGAATAGAAATCAATTGCTGTTGCAGCATTTCCAGCAAGGCCAGAAAATTATAAACGAAGTGTACTTTATTTTCAGAATGAGAAAGTAAATTCTTAAAATCCAGTTTCGTATTAATAGAAATCAGCTCCGCGATAAGCTCCTTTTGCTTTTCTATGGTGTATGGATATTGCACCACCGTATGTCTTTGCTCAACGGCCGCTTCTTTAAAGCGTTTGCTAACGCGATCAAAAGCATGCATCAGTTTATACAAATTAAAAGATTGCATCTCTTCTCCCGGTAAGGCTTCAGAATCTACTCTGTCGAGATCCGACAATATATTGCCGCGTCTTTCCTGCTTAAAGCGTTCCTGTTCCAAAACCCGGAGTTGCTCAGAAACCTCTTTAAACTTTTTATATTCAATAAGTTTCCGAATTAATTCATCCTTCAGATCAATTTCATTTCCCTCCTCATCCAGCTCAGGCCGGGGCAATAACATCTTTGCTTTTATCCGCATAAGCGTGGCAGCCACAAAAATAAATTCGCTGGCAAGCTCAATATTTAAGGAATTTAAATGCTGAATATAATCCAGAAACTCATCCGCAATACGTGCAATGGGCACATCGTGGATATTTAATTCATCACGTTCTATAAAAAAAAGCAAGAGATCAAACGGACCTTCAAACTGAGGCAATTTAATCTCAAAACTATCCGGTATGCTCATACGTATTGTAAAAATACATCATTTCTCAGTCAAGAAGATGGCACCAATTAAAAAGCCCATAAATATTTAGGCAAATAAGTTAATTTTGTATCTTCATTTTTTTACGTAATGCACATGGAAGTAACGGCGGGCGAACTATTAAGTCAGATTAACTACCCTTCGGATTTAAAGAAATTTAAAGAAGAAGATCTGGAGCAAATCTGCACCGAACTCAGACAGTTTATTATTGATACAGTTTCTGTTAACGGTGGGCACTTTGGTTCGAGTTTGGGCGTTGTGGAGCTAACGGTTGCGTTGCATTATGTATTAAATACGCCGTATGACCAGTTAGTTTGGGATGTTGGACACCAGGCTTATGGTCACAAAATTCTAACCGGCCGCCGGAAAGATTTTCACACAAACAGACTTTATAAAGGCATCAGCGGTTTCCCTAAACGGGGAGAAAGTGAATATGATACTTTTGGCGTTGGCCACTCTTCTACCTCCATTTCTGCGGCTTTAGGTATGGCAGTTGCCTCGCAATACAAAGGCGAAACCGACCGTCAGCATGTTGCCGTTATTGGCGACGGAGCCATGACAGCGGGCCTGGCTTTTGAAGGATTAAATCATGCAGGTATAGAAAATTCCAACCTTTTGGTGATTCTCAATGATAACTGCATGTCTATCGATCCCAATGTTGGCGCACTAAAAGAGTACTTAACAGATATTACTACTTCAAAATCTTACAACCGCTTTCGCGATGACATATCTCACGTTTTAGGCAAAATTTCAGAATTAGGACCTAATGCGCATGAAATTGTTAAAAAAATAGAGAAAAGCATTAAAGGAAGTCTTCTGAAGAAAAGTAACTTCTTTGAAGCATTAAAATTCAGGTATTTCGGACCCATTGATGGTCATGATGTAAAACATTTGGCCAAGGTTTTAGCAGATTTAAAAGATATTCCCGGTCCCAAAATATTGCATTGCGTTACCGTAAAAGGTAAAGGTTACGCTATCGCGGAAAAAGATCAAACCAAATGGCACTCGCCCGGGCTCTTTGATAAAATTACCGGAGAGATCAAAAAAACAGTTTCAGATAAACCACAGGCACCTAAATATCAGGATGTATTTGGTCATACAATCGTTGAACTGGCTGAAAAAAATTCAAAGATCATGGGAATTACTCCGGCAATGCCTTCCGGATGTTCTTTAAATATTATGATGAAGGCAATGCCCGACAGGGCATTTGACGTAGGTATTGCCGAACAACATGCGGTGACATTTTCTGCCGGTTTAGCCACACAGGGATTAGTTCCTTTTTGTAATATCTATTCCAGCTTTATGCAAAGAGCCTATGATCAGGTGATACATGATGTGGCTATCCAAAAACTGAATGTTGTTTTTTGTTTGGATCGTGCCGGTATTGCCGGTGCCGACGGACCAACTCATCACGGTGCTTATGACATAGCTTATATGCGTTGCATCCCGAATATGATCGTTTCTGCACCCATGAACGAAGAGGAACTCAGAAATCTGATGTACACAGCGCAGCAGGAAAACATGGGACCATTCAGCATTCGTTATCCAAGAGGTAATGGTGTTATGCCCGACTGGAAGCGGCCTCTGAAAGAAATCCCGGTAGGTAAAGCAA
>JBDTLL010000041.1:0-13273 GCA_039934815.1 Daejeonella sp.
TGTGGGCCCATAGGTCCATCAGAAAGGTCATACCATTTATCGTTTAACCAGAAGTTGTAACGATTGGTAGTTGAGTTGTAAATTAATAATCCGTTTATAGTTGTATTTGTAACACCGTCAGCTTGCAGTACAGTGCGTTGTGCACTTGTTAAACGCGGCACCATGATTCCTTTTGTTGTAGAAACAACGTCTAATATCGCTTTAGTATTTGGAGTTTCTGTACCAATACCAACAGAACCTGTTTGAGCTACAGAATTTTTCTGCGAGCATAATAAAAACAAAATCGCAATGATTGCAGATCTGGTCAGAACATTTTTTAAACCAATAGATTTAAGTAAAAATTTTTCCATATAATGAAATTGAAATTATTTAATAAAACAATATTACTACATTAATTGTATTGTTCGAGTTTTTGAATCGAAAAATCTATTTTTTTACGTTAAATTTTTTATTTAGTTACAACTTATCCACACCTTCTGTTAGTTTCTTTTGCTGATAAAATCCTGCCTTTTAAACAATTTGGCTAATTTAGCGCCGCTAAAAGCGATATAAACTATGAGTCCAGATTTAGAAAAATTAGAAGGAATTGCTACACAAGTAAGAAGAGACATTGTCAGAATGGTTCACGGAAGCCAATCCGGCCACCCCGGAGGATCGTTAGGATGCGCCGATTTTTTTGTCGCGTTATACTTTTCTGTAATGCGCCACAACCCTGATTTCCATATGAATGGAAAAGATGAAGACTTATTTTTTCTTTCAAACGGGCACATTTCTCCAGTTTGGTATAGCGTATTAGCACGAGCCGGATACTTCGATGTAGAGGAATTATCGACTTTCAGGAAATTAAACACCAGACTGCAGGGCCATCCAACTACGCATGAACATCTTCCGGGAATTCGAATTGCGTCTGGTTCTTTAGGTCAGGGTTTATCTGTTGCTATTGGCGCAGCGCTAACAAAAAAATTAAATAATGATCCAAATCTTGTTTATACCCTTCATGGGGATGGCGAATTGCAGGAAGGACAAATTTGGGAAGCAGCAATGTATGCTCCTTTTAATAAAGTGGACAATCTTATCTCAACCATTGATGTAAATGGTCAGCAAATTGATGGCTCCACAGAACAGGTATTATCTCTTGGAAATTTACGTGCTAAATGGGAAGCTTTCGGCTGGGAAGTATTAGAAATGAATGGTAACGATATGCGGGATGTATTAAGAGTATTGGAACTTGCAAAATCAAAAACCGGAAAAGGCAGACCAATTTTAATTCTGATGCAAACCGTAATGGGTAACGGAATTGATTTTATGATGCATTCTCATAAATGGCACGGCATTGCTCCTAATGATGAGCAACTTGCTGCGGCTTTACTTCAGTTAGAAGACACAAAAGAAGATTACTAATTCATCAAATTTTCCAGACCTTAATTATTATCAGTTAACCTGATTTACAGATATAATCCAAATGAAAAAATATACATACACTGAGAAAAAAGATACAAGATCCGGATTTGGTGCTGGTTTACTTGAAGCCGGTAAGAAAGACGAAAATGTAACCGCACTTTGTGCCGATTTGATAGGCTCACTTAAAATGGATGCGTTTAAGAAAGAATTTCCGGAGCGCTTTTTTCAGGTTGGAATCGCGGAAGCAAATATGATAGGAATCGCCGCTGGTATGACCATTGGCGGAAAAATCCCTTTTACAGGAACATTCGCTAACTTCTCGACAGGGCGTGTATACGACCAAATTCGGCAATCCATTGCGTATTCAAATAAAAATGTAAAAATTTGCGCATCTCATGCAGGCTTAACTTTGGGTGAAGATGGTGCAACACACCAGATTTTAGAAGATATCGGATTAATGAAAATGCTTCCGGGCATGACGGTGATAAATCCCTGCGATTATAACCAGACAAAAGCTGCAACCATGGCTATTGCGGAATATGAGGGACCAGTTTATTTACGTTTTGGCCGACCTGCCGTTCCAGTATTTACAGACGAAAATCAAAAATTTGAGATTGGAAAAGCATGGATGGTAAACGAAGGCGCAGATGTTTCCATTTTTGCTACCGGCCATTTAGTTTGGAAAGCGATCGAAGCCGGAGAAAAATTAGCTGCATTAGGCATTAATGCCGAGATTATAAACATTCACACCATTAAGCCGCTGGATGAAAAAGCAATTTTAGATTCCGTTAAAAAAACAGGTTGTGTCGTTTCGGCCGAAGAGCATAATCGTTTAGGTGGATTAGGAGATAGCATAGCACAGGTTTTAGCTAAAAACTTTCCTGCACCACAAGAATATATCGCGGTAGATGACAGTTTTGGAGAAAGCGGAACACCAGATCAATTGATGGAAAAATACGGTTTGGAAAGTGATGACATCGTAAAAGCTGCGCAAAAAGTAATTAATCGTAAAAAAGCATAATTTAGTTTTTCGTCCCGAAAGTTAACTTTCAGATAATTTGTATGAACATAGAAGATTCCGAAATACTTGCAAAGTTTGCCGATGAACGGACTAAAAACGAGGCTTTCAATTTACTTTTAAAAAAATATCAGCAAAAAATATATTGGCATATCCGCCGCATTGTTATCAATCATGACGATGCTGATGATCTGGTTCAGGACGTATTTATCAAAGTTTGGAAAAACCTGGCTAACTTTAGAAGTGACTCTCAATTATATACCTGGCTTTATCGCATTGCATCTAACGAAAGTATTACGTTTTTAAATCGCCAAAAGCTAAAAAACAATGTTTCGTTAGATGCTGAACAAGACGGATTAAGTCTTGCCGATACTTTGGCAGATACGCCATATTTTGATGGAGATAAAGCACAAATGAAACTTCAGAAAGCATTACTGACCTTGCCTGAAAAACAGCGCCTGGTTTTTAATATGAAATATTTTGATGATTTGAAATACGACGAGATCTCGGAAATCCTGGGAACAAGTGTTGGAGGACTTAAGGCCTCGTTTCACCTGGCTGTTAAAAAAATAGAAGCTTTTCTTCGCAATACTGATTAAACCTTTCCTAATTTAAAGCATCATAAGCAGTATGAATTCAGATAATACAGAAATCAATTTAGAGATAGAGGCTCCTCTCCTTTCGGCGATAGGAAAATCTAATCCATTTTGTGTTCCTGAAAATTATTTCAAGACCTCTTCCGAGCGAATTAACGATTCCATTCTATTAGAAAAACTGCGTTTTGTTGATACGGATGAATTTCAAATTCCTGAAAATTATTTCGAGAACTTGTCTGCGAGGATTAATTCTTCCATTTCTGTTGATGCATTAAAATTAAATAATGATCGGGATGGATTTTCTGTTCCTGAAAATTACTTCGCCCAGCTTAATTCAAAAATCAATTCCAGAATTAGTGCTGAAGTAGTTTCGGAAAAATCAAAAATCAGAACCTTAATTCCAAACTGGACAAAATATGCTGCTGCCGCCTGCATAACTCTCGTTGTAGCTTCCGTTGGTTTTTATAATATGAAGCAAAATCCTCTGGATAAACAATTAGGTCAAATTCCAGATCAGGTAATAATCAATTATTTAGAAACTCATTCTGATGTGGGTGATACACCGGCTATATTAGAAAATCTCGGACAAAATGTAAATCTTGCGGATATGAATACAGAAATCTCGCAAGAGGATTTACAATATTATATCGATTCTACTTTATAAAATAATACCCTAATTATGAAATTCTTTTGGAGCTTGTTAATATGTTTTGCTTTGTTTTCTTCCGCGGAAGCTCAGCCAAGCAAAAGTCGCTCAGAACAAATCGAAGCTGTTAAAGTTGCTTTTATAACCCAAAAACTTAATCTCAACTCAGATGAAGCAGAGAAATTCTGGCCTGTGTATAATAGTTACCAAAAAGAGTTGAACGAGATTTTTAAAGTTAAACGACAAGCTAAAAGCAATAAAGATCGGGATGCGGATGGAGTTTTAGATAGTGAACTGGAGTTTGAAAGTAAATTACTTGATGTCCGGAAAAAATATAAGACAGAATTTTCAAAAGTAATTTCTTCAGAAAAAGTTTTGATGCTCTATCGTGCAGAAAGAGAATTTAGAGAACATCTTATTAAAGAATTAAAAGACAGGCGAAATAATTAAACCTGTCAAACTAAATTTTTAAAGGCTTTCAGTTTATACTTGAAAGCCTTTCTTATTTTTGCTTATGATCTCTAACCGTCACCTTTTTCTATTAAATACGGCGCAAACCTCAAATTTCCCCAGATTGCTCGAAGTTGAATCTGCCGAAGGCATATATATATACGACACTTCCGGCAAAAAATACATGGATCTGGTTTCGGGATTTGCGGTAAGCAACATTGGACACCGAAATCCAAAAGTAGTTGAGGCAATTAAAAATCAGGTTGACAAATATTTACATGTTACAGTTTACGGTGAA
Organism: Daejeonella sp.; assembly: GCA_039934815.1. Classification (GTDB taxonomy): domain Bacteria; phylum Bacteroidota; class Bacteroidia; order Sphingobacteriales; family Sphingobacteriaceae; genus Daejeonella. Next base: position 4,410 of record JBDTLL010000041.1, read on the forward strand.
TACGTGCAGGCGCCACAGGTAAAGTTTGCCGAGAAACTTTGCAGCGTGCTCCCCACAGAGTTAAACTCCGTCTATTTTGTGAATTCCGGAGCGGAAGCTACCGAAGGCGCTATGAAACTCGCGAAAGCTTTTACAAACCGATCTGAAATTATTGCATGCAAAAATTCTTATCACGGTAGTACCCAAGGCGCTTTAAGTGTAATGGGAAATGAATATTACAAGCAAAAATTCAGACCCTTATTGCCGGGAATTAAATTCATACATTTCAACAACGTTAAAGATCTCGATTTAATTACTGAGAAAACAGCTGCTGTTCTATTAGAAACTATCCAGGGCGAAGCAGGCATAAGAGTTCCGGATATCGATTATATGAAAGCCGTTAGAAAGCGATGTACAGAAACAGGCACGCTCTTAATTTTGGATGAAATTCAAACCGGATTTGGAAGAACCGGAAAGCTTTTTGGCTTTGAAAATTTCAACATCGTTCCGGATATAATTTTACTGGCTAAAGGTATGGGCGGCGGAATGCCAATTGGCGCATTTATCGCTAACAAGCAAATAATGGATGTTTTAAAAGACAATCCGATCCTGGGCCATATTACAACGTTTGGCGGTCATCCGGTGAGTTGCGCCGCTGGTTTAGCTACTTTGGAAGTTATATTAAATGAAAATTTAATTAATTCTGTTTCTGAGAAAGAGAGACTTCTTAGAGAAAAGTTAAACAGTAAACACATTAAAGAAATTAGAGGCAAAGGACTCATGCTTTCTGTGCAGTTAGAGAATTTTGAGCAGGTAGAAAATGTAAGTAAACGTTGTGTAAACAATGGGATAATTATAGACTGGTTTTTACATTGCGAAACCGCTTTGCGAATTGCTCCTCCCTTAACAATTACTTTGGCAGAAATTGAGAATGCCTGTATGATAATAAATGAAGCTATTGATTTTTGCTGCAAAGATTAGCTTGCAAAATTAAACCCACAAACATTTCATATTAAAAGCCTTATCTTTGCCCCACTAAAATTTTGGCGATTTAAGCCTGAATTATTAATTATATTGAATGTCATTCGAAAATTTAAATTTAATAGAGCCAATTCTTAAGGCTTTAAAAACAGAAGGTTATACAACACCAACACCAATTCAGGAACAGTCTATCCCAATTATATTACAAAGAAAAGATTTACTTGGCTGCGCTCAAACCGGTACAGGTAAAACGGCGGCTTTTGCAATTCCTATTCTTCAAATTTTAAACGAAGGTAAAATTTACGATAAAGGACCTAAGGCAATAAAAAGTTTGATTTTAACTCCGACCAGAGAATTAGCTATCCAAATTGGCGAAAGCTTTACAGCTTATGGAAAACATACAGGACTTAAACATTCTGTAATTTTTGGAGGAGTTTCTCAGGGTTCGCAGGTTACAGCGCTTAGAAATGGTGTTGATATTTTAATTGCAACACCTGGCAGGTTATTGGATTTGATTAACCAAAAGTTTGTACATCTGCATCATTTAAAAATATTTGTATTAGACGAGGCCGATCGAATGCTGGATATGGGTTTTATTCATGATGTTAAAAAAATCATCACTAAAATTCCACAAAAACGCCAGACGTTATTTTTCTCGGCAACCATGCCTCAGGAAATTCAAAAGCTTGCCAATACTATTCTGGTAAACCCGGAAAAAGTTGAAGTTACGCCGGTTTCATCAACAGCAGATACTATTGAGCAGGCTATTTATTTTGTTGAGAAAAGCGACAAGAAAAAATTATTAATTCATTTGCTGAATGATAAAACAATTAAATCGGCACTGGTTTTTTCTCGCACAAAACACGGAGCAGATAAAATTGTAAAAGATTTAATCAAGGCAAATATTAAAGCTGAAGCAATTCATGGTAATAAATCGCAAAATGCCCGTCAAAAAGCCTTAACTAATTTTAAAAGCGGCGTTATCAGAGCTTTGGTTGCTACAGATATTGCAGCCCGTGGAATTGATATTGATGAATTATCTCACGTTGTAAATTACGAGCTGCCAAACGTACCGGAAACTTACGTGCACCGTATTGGCCGCACCGGCCGGGCCGGTTCTAGTGGAATTGCATTTTCTTTTTGCGATGATGAGGAGATGGAATATCTGAAAGATATTCAGAAGTTAATTTCTAAATCTATTCCGGTAGTTGAAGAACAACCTTACCATATGAAAGCAGCAAGTTTTAAATTTGAGCAACCTGCAAAAAAGAAAGTTAAAGAAAAAAACAAAAGACCATCTGGAGGTTCTGGAATGAACGGAGCAAACAGGCGCTTTAGTGGCAAAAGGCCTGCAGGAAGATAGAAAAGATGACCCGAGAAATTCGGGTCTTTTTTTTACCAATGCTGTTTTAAAGGGCCGACCTTCCCAAATACCGGATCGAACTCTGGTGTTTTAACATTGGCTATATTTTCGTCAGCACCAGGCCTTTCACCTTCTTTCCCGTAATTCATATCCTGAACAAGATCATCAGGATAAGCGCCTACCACCATAAAATCCTTACTACACTTTAAGCATTTATGGGCTACGCCTGCGGGTATAATTAAGACATCACTCCTTTTAATTTCAAAATAAATACCATGAGGCCCTCCAATCTGGACTTTGGCGGTTCCGGAAAAAACACCAAGTACTTCATGCGTATTGCTGTGATAGTGATGGTAATCAAAAATGCCATTACGCCAGGCATTGGCCCATTTATTTGATTTAAACAGATTCTCTATTACATCTATTTTGTCCTCGTCCTTTAATTCCAGCGCATCTTTATAAATGAGGAATGTTAAATAAGGGTTGTTAGGAAACGTACCATCATCTTCCAGAAGAGTAGCATCTACGTTGGCTTTTATTTTTTTGTCTATCATTTTTTAACCCCCTAACTATTTAACTCTTAATTATTTATATAGTTTTACTTGCCAGAAAGAAATTTGGATGGGGAGTAAAAGGCGCAAAATTAAAACTCAATTCGTCTATAAATCCCATCTCAATTTTATAAGAGTAAATCATTAATCTTTTTAAGAAGCCAGTACAACAAAATTTAACCGTATAAATTAATTATCGGTTGAATCCATTGCGAACAATCAGGGCCATTTAAGCGTTGCTTAACTAAATAGATATCTAAATGAAAATTTCTTACATTTCAACATACCCACCCCGAGAATGCGGAATTGCCACATTCAATTATAATCTTTTAAGGGCTATCGGCCACGATACCAAAAACGTTTCACCAAAGGGTTTCGTAGTGGCCATGACAGATTCAGAAAATTCGAACGAATATGAGTTTCCTGAAGAGGTTCAACTCACCATCAGACAAGAGCATCAGAAAGATTATATAAAAGCGGCTAATTATATTAATACCAGTGATACAGATGTTTGTATCCTTGAACACGAATTCGGGATTTTTGGTGGCGAAAGCGGAGTATATATTTTGCCCTTAATAAATCGACTAGAAAAACCTCTGGTTACCATTTTACATACGGTATTAAGAGAACCATCCTTTATTCAGCAAATAATTATTAAAGAAATTGCAAGTCAGTCTGACAAGGTCATTGTGATGAGCCAGAAGGCAATTGGTTTTTTAACAGACATTTACAACATCCCAATAGAAAAAATCAAATATATAGAACACGGCGTGCCGGACCTTGAACCAAATGTTTTTAATCCTATTAGAAATTTAATTCCCTTCCGGGATAAGCGGGTACTATTCACATTTGGACTGATAAGTAGAAATAAAGGATTAGAAACTGTTATTAAAGCGTTACCTCAAATAGTAAAACAACATCCGGATGTAATGTATGTTGTGCTTGGAAATACCCATCCGGGAGTTAGAAAAAGCTCCGGGGAAGAATATCGCGACAGTTTAAAAACTCTGGCAAATCAGCTGAATGTGGGAGCACATCTTACATTCATTAATAAATTTGTGTCTGAGGAAGAACTTTATAATTATTTAACCGCCTCTGAAATTTACATTACGCCTTATTTAAATGAAGCTCAGATAACAAGCGGAACATTATCGTATGCCGTTGGTTCCGGCTCTGCGGTAATATCCACGCCTTACTGGCATGCCCAGGAATTACTGGCCGATGATCGAGGAAGACTTTTTGATTTTAAGGATTCTGGAAGTTTGGCATCACAAATAAATGATCTTCTGGACCATCCTGAAAAACTAAATGAGCTAAAAAGAAATGCGTACAACTATGGTTTACACTTACGGTGGCCGGTTATTGGACAAGAGTATATCAAAGTTTTAAAACAAGCGCAAAAAAAACAAATCATAATTGAACCTAATTCCAAAAAAGTAATAGATCCGGAAACTATTCCAACCTTTAATTTGTCACATGTCAAACGCCTTACAGATGATACCGGCATCGTTCAACATGCAAAATACGGAATTCCGAACCTGAAGGAAGGATATTGTTTAGACGATAATGCCCGTGCTTTAATTATGGCATTAATGTCTTATCAGCAAAATAAAAGCAAAATTGCTCTTGAATTATTGCCTGTGTATCTGAGTTATATTCAGTATGTTCAGTTAGATGATGGAAATTTCAGGAATTTCTTAAGTTTCGACCGCAAATATTTAGATGAAATTGGTTCCGAAGATTCATTTGGAAGAACAGTTTGGTCGCTTGGCTATTTAATTAATTGTGCTCCCAACAATTCTTACAGAGAATTTGCCGAGGAATTATTTTTCAGATCTGTTCCACACTTTCAGCAATTACATCATCTAAGAGGTATTGCCAATACAATTATCGGTGTAGCAAATTATTTAAAAGTTCATCCTTACAACGAGGAAATGAATTTTCAATTGAATATTTTAACAAAACCGCTGGTTGAGGCTTACAAAAAACACAATACGAAAAACTGGCATTGGTTTGAAGAAAAAATGACCTATGACAATGCAATCCTTCCACTTGCATTATTAATGAGTTATGAAATTACGGCTGACGAAGAAGTGAAAAAAATAGCATTAGAGTCTCTAAATTATTTAGATAGCCTTACCATGAAGCACGGATATTTAAGTCCGGTAGGAAGTGAAGGCTGGTTATTCAAAAATGAAAAAATGGCCATTTTCGATCAGCAAGCAATTGAAGTTATGGCCATGGTTTTAATGTATTTTGAGGCTTATCACGTAACACATGAAATAACTTTTATTCAGAAAATGTATATGAGTTACAAATGGTTTTTAGGAGAAAATACCTTGCGTGTTCCACTTTATGATCACGAAACACACGGTTGCTGCGATGGATTACAACCTCATGGAATTAACAGAAATCAGGGAGCTGAAAGTACTTTAGCATATTTAATTTCTCATTTAACTGTACTTAAAGCATTAGAATTGGAATACGAATATGAGCTTCCGGCCAATTCAACTGTTAGTCAGGTTAATACGGAAGTGGCTTAAATATGAAAATAGCAGTTTTGTCGCCAATTGCCTGGAGAACTCCTCCCAGGCATTATGGCCCATGGGAACAGATGGCCTCTAATCTTACGGAAGGTTTATTTAAATTGGGTTATGACGTAACCTTATTCGCTTCAGGCGATTCTGAAACTGCCGGCAAGTTAAAGTCAGTTATCCCGCAAGGATATGAAGAAAACCGGAACACAGATGCAAAAGTTTCTGAATGCTTGCATATAAGCCATTTAATGGAGCAAGCCGGGGATTTTGATCTTATTCACAATCATTTTGATTTTTTACCCTTAACGTATTCCAGGCTAATAAAAACGCCTCTTATTACAACGATTCATGGTTTTTCGAGTGAAAAAATAATACCCGTTTATAAAAAATACAATGCTACTTCAAACTATGTTTCCATAAGTGATTCAGATCGCTCCGGCGACTTGGATTATCTGGCAACAGTTTATAATGGAATAAATGTTGAGAACTTTCAGTTTAATGAATTTCCAGAAGATTATTTGCTATTCTTTGGTCGGATTCATCCGGATAAGGGAACATCTGAAGCCATTGAAATTGCAACCAAATCAAAAAGGAAATTATTAATTTCTGGCATTATTCAAGATGCCGAATATTTTAAAGAAAAAGTTGAACCTTTTTTTAGTGATCAAATAATCTATTTAGGAAACGCAGGTCCGGAAGCCAGAAATAAGCTTCTGTCAAACGCCGCAGCATTGCTTCATCCAATAAATTTTAACGAGCCATTTGGTTTAAGTGTTGCTGAATCTATGATGTGTGGCACGCCAGTTATCGCTTTTAATAAAGGCAGTATGCCTGAACTAATCAAAAATGAAGAGACCGGCTTTTTGGTTGAAAATACAAATGAGGCTGTCGAAGCTGTAAAAAATATATCGCAACTAAAAAGGGAGAATTGCAGAAACTGGTCTGTTTCTAAATTCTCCCAGGATAAAATGGTGAATGATTACGTCAACTGTTATAAAACAATTTTAAGACATCATTAAGACTCTTTAAGTTGTGTGAACTCTCTGAGCTGTTTAACATGAGTTTCACGTAGTTTACGTAATAAATCATTAATGTCTACAGTTGCAAACGATGAACAATAATCAGATAATCCGTAAGGAATAATCAATTTATCATTGTGAATTATTGATCCGCAGGAATAAAGGACATTCGGTACGTAACCTTCTCTTTCTTCTTTATTTGGAATTAACAACGGTTCTTCTAAACGACCAATTTCTATAGATGGATCTTCAAGATCTAATAAACTGGCGCCAAGACAATATCTTCGCATCGGACCAACGCCATGTGTAATGATAAGCCAGCCATGTTCAGTTTCAATTGGCGAACCGCAATTTCCAATCTGCGTATATTCCCATGGATGCTTCGGCTCTTGCAACTTAATTGGATTCTGCCAGATTCCAATCTTGTCTGAATACATAATGTAATTATTCCAACCATCAATTCTCGACATCATGGCATACTTGCCATTAATTTTTCTGGGAAACAATGCCAGATTTTTGTTCTGTGCTCCTACACCAAACAAGGGGCTTACTTTGAAATCGTAAAAATCAGTTGTTTGCAAAAGTTTAGGCATTATCAACGATCCATCATAAGCTGTATAAGTTGCATAAAAGGTAACCGTGCCATCATCATCAACAAACTTAACAAAACGGGCATCTTCAATTCCCTTACGTTCAAATTCAGAAATAGGAAAAATTACCCTGTCTGATATATCGGTATCTTTTGAAAAACTTATATCATGGTAAGAATCAGAAAGCCATAAAACCTTGTCGTATTCAATTTTAGCCATATCATTATCCTTTAGATTTTTAGAATCCTGGATAATTTTACGGAGGTTTAAATACTCAAACTGATCGTGAAGTTTTTCCTTAACTTCTTCTAAAACGTGAACATCAATTTTAGTTTCGGCAGCTTTTTCAAAGAAAAGCTTTTTGTTATATGTGGCATTTAATATAACCTCAGCTTCGTCAATATAATTACCTGCAGGTAAAACGTGAACTTTTGCATCACTATCTACCAACGCCCGACGAAAAACAATTGAAGAAATATGCCCTTCTCCTACTGCTCGAAAGCTTATAATCATTCTTTTTTGTCCTTCTTCAAGTTCGGACTGATCCGGATCTTCAATCATCGAAGGATTAAAAAATGCGGCTGATTCGATAGAATATTCGTGGGTGAAATAGGAACCTATAAGCAATTTTCTGAAAGAAGAAACATCTACTGTATTAATGGCCAGGTCGTCCATTAAATATTTTACTTTATCGCAATTGCGATTTAAAATTTTGGTGATATTTCTATGTCGTTTAGAATATTCTTGCAAAACCGGAGAGATGATTGAGAAAACTTCATCTTCAGTAAGATCCATCACACGTTGTATTAACTCCTTTGCACGGTCATCCTGGCTAAAAAAAAATCTGGCAATTACCCGTTTTGGATCGGGATAAACTTTTTCTTGTTCTCTTTGGATTGATAATCTCATAATAGTTATATAATTGACCTTTTACCGAAAAGCTATCTTTAATTCCCGGATCAAATTTTTACTTTTTAAATGGATTTGTACGCAATGGAACGTACTATGTTTAAAGTATTTTCAATTATTACGAGTAAAAATAAGGCCAAAGTTCAATTCTGGAGAAGATTTAATTCACAAATTAAATTTAACAGTCTGCGTTAATTAAATAGTTTAAAATCCAAAAAAAAATATCCAAATAGTTATGTAAGTTTTTCTCTCTTCAAGAGATAAGAATTTAGAACTGGATAAAATCCCTGATTTATATCAGCATCCACCAAGTCAATTTTAAATTGGGCGCATTTTAATTTTAAATTCTGTCGATAATTCTCGATAGCTTTTTGATAAGAAGCTTTTATTTGACTTGTTTGCACCTTCATTTCCTCGCCATTTTCCATATCAATAAATTGATAGGGCCGGTTTTCGAATTCGAAATCAAGTTCTTTAGCATGATCCAACACATTAAATACAATTATTTCATGCTTATTATGCTTTAAGTGCTGTAAAGCGGAAAATATTTCAGTCAATTTTTCAGGATCTGTTTGTCCTTCTAACATATCACTAAATAAAATTACTAGCGAACGTTTATGTATTTGTTCAGCTATTTCGTGCAATGAATCGGCTACCGAGGTTTTTTGTCCAAGAGAAGTTTCAGACAATAAAGTTTCTAATTGGCTAAACAGATATTTTTGATGAATTGAAGTGGATTTTGCAGGACTATTAAATTCTATTTTATCAGAAAATAAACTGAGTCCAAAGGCATCGCGTTGTTTTTTTAACAAATAAATAAGAGCCGCTGAAGTGTAAACGGAGAACAGTAATTTATTGAAATCCTTATTTGGAAAGTACATGGAAGATGATGTATCGATTACTATCTGACACCGTAAATTTGTTTCTTCCTCAAA
>JBDTLL010000042.1:0-13171 GCA_039934815.1 Daejeonella sp.
CGTATTACGATACAAAAATAACTTTAGAATTAGACTTTTAGACAGACATGGCAATTAAAATCACCGACGAGTGTATTAACTGTGGAGCTTGCGAACCTGAATGCCCAAATAATGCGATATATGACGCAGGAGCGGCATGGAGATTCTCAGAGGGAACCAGTTTAAAAGGCTTGATCAATTTTCCGGATGGAAAAGCCCAGGACGCAGAAGAAGCTCAACCAGCAATTTCAGATGAAGTATATTACATTGTTTCTGATAAATGCACCGAGTGTGTAGGATTTCATGATGAACCACAATGTGCTGCAGTTTGCCCGGTAGATTGCTGTGTAGACGATGAAGATGTAAGAGAAACTGAAGAAGAATTATTGGCTAAGAAAGCGTGGTTGCACGCAGAATAATTCAATATAAGTCATATAAAAAAAAGCTTTGATTCTAAATCAAAGCTTTTTTTATGAACAGATTTTTAATTTTCTGTTTATTCTTTTTCCTTATTTGGGATGATCAAAACAGGGCATTTACTTTTACGAATTACACTTTCTGACACACTGCCGGAAATAAAATGATCAAAACCGGTGCGGCCATGTGTTCCTAAAATGATCAGATCTGCATTGCATTCTTCGGCGGTAGCCAGAATCTCAACTTTTGGAGTGCCAATTTTACTGTATTTATGGAAAACAATACCTTCTCCGGCCTGATTGGTAATACGCTCAAAAAGCTTCTGACTCGCTTCTTCCTGTATATTCATCATTTCAGGCATCATGAATGATGTTTCATTTAACATTGGATCTGCAATGTAAGGTGTAGCCGAAGGAATTTCATTTACATGCACCAAAGCTACTTCGGCCCCTAATTTGCGGGCTAACGCTAAACCATAGTTGACTGCAATGTCAGAATATATACTGTCTTCAACAGCAATAAGGATTTTTTTTAAATTATCTGGGCTTATCATAAACTGCTAACACGTTTATTAAGGTAAAGTTTAAAGATTTTTTTAAAGATTAATCTTGTTTGTTATTTAATCTAATTTAGTTTATTTGTCGATATGAATCAAGTATTTGGAGTTTGTAATCTTGCCCTGGCACCTTTGCGTGCAGAAGCTTCAGACAGAAGTGAAATGATATCTCAACTTTTGTTTGGCGACCATTTTGAGATACTTGAAACCAGCGAGAAATGGGCTCGAATCCGAACCGCATACGATGATTATGAAGGTTGGATTGATCCGAAACAATACGTAGAAACTAATCTGGAAACGTTTACCCGTTTACATGACCTCAAAAATATTTTAAGCGCCGAAGTGGTGCATCCGGTAAAGAATTTAAAAAATAACGAAATTCTGAACTTACTTGCCGGAAGTAATTTGCCAGATTTTAAAGAAGGTAGATTTAGTTTAAACGATGCAGAATTTGCTACAGATGCTATAACTGTAAATCCGGGTTTAACCGACTTTATTTCTGAAGTTGAACACGTGTCAAGATTGTATTTAAATACGCCTTATTTATGGGGTGGCCGCTCTGTTTTCGGCATAGATTGCTCGGGTTTTACACAAATGGTTTTTAAGCATTTTGGAATAAAGCTTAAACGCGATGCCTGGCAGCAAGCTTTACAAGGCGAGCCGGTAGATTTTGTGCAGGAAAGCAATTTAGGCGATCTGGCATTTTTTGATAACGAAGAAGGTAAAATAATCCATGTTGGGATTATTTTAAATCCCGAGCACATAATTCATGCTTCGGGACGGGTAAAAGTGGATAAATTGGATACTTCCGGAATCTACAGCGAAGAGTTACAACGGTATACACACAAACTTCGTATTATAAAACGCTTTATTTAAACCTACCTGATCTCCTCAATAATGCCAGATTTAGCATTGGCGCAAGGCGAAACGTATTCAGATGTAAGTCTGTAGCTTACGGTTACCTTTTTTCCATCAACTAAATATTGCTGAATTTTATCGGTATTCACCGGATAAATATTTGAACCTCCGTCCAGTTGAATATAAACATTACATGCCGCATTTTCAAAAACACGCATGGTTCCCGTTTGATTTTCTATTGCCGGTTCCGTTTTGTTACACGCACTCATTAATAAGGCAGCTCCTAAAAGCACACTTCCTACAACTTTCATTACTTTTTCTTTAGGTTACTCATCAATCCGGACATCCCAGATCATTACTAGTTTATCATCACTAACGGAGATGAGTTGCCCATTATTGGGTTCCCAGGCTATTTTATTTATAGAATGCATATGACTTTGGAATCCTTTTTCTATACTGATGATCTTTTTAAGGGCGAAATCCTCTGAACTCCAGATCTTTATATTTTTATCACGACTGGCACTTGCAAAGTATTTCCCGGAAGGATTAAATGCAATGGAATAAATTGCAAACAAGTGTGCGGGTATTGATTTTTGGATCGAATAGGTTTTGGTTTCCCAGATGTTTAATTGCGCATCCCGGCTTCCTGAAATTAAATATTTTCCGTCGGGAGAAAACTGCAATGAAGTAACCGGCAGAGAATGCGCTTCAAAATCATGTAGCAAGCTATAATCATCGGCCGAATAAATTCTGATGCGATTATCCTTGCAGCCAAATGCAACCTGTTTTTCGTCTGCGCTTACGCTGATGGTACGAACCATCTGATCAGAAACCCGAAAATTATATAGTAATTCAGGGGAGGAATTTTGGTTTGCCAAATTGTATATAGAAACTGTTCCGTCTTCTGAAGAGGCAATTAGTTCTTTTTTTCGGCTGATCGATTTAATATCGAAAATAGGTTTTTGATGAAATTGAGTAAGAATACTGAGCTTTTGCTCTTCGAAATTCCAGACGCTTATTTTTCCGCTTCGCTCGCCCGAAATTAAATACGGTGCAGATTTCGGGCAATGTAAAGCGTAAACCGAAGTTTCGACCGGAAAAATTACTTTAATAAATTCTTTCTTTTTTGAACTCCATTCAACTACACCTTTATCGTTTCCGGCCGTAAAAAATATTCCAGGTTTTTGTGCTGCTTCAACTGTATAAATCGCGTTTTGGTGACCGATCAGCACCGCAGCCTGAGTAACATTCAGCATAATCAAAATTTAGCTTATTGTTTGGCAGAATGCCTGTTTTCAAGATTTTTGGCAATAGTCTCTAAGCTCAGATTTTTTGCTTTTAATAAAACCATTAAATGGAAAATCAAATCAGAAGCTTCATTAATCAGATCCTCTTCTGTTTCGTTTAAAGCTGCAATTACGGTTTCAACTCCTTCTTCACCAACTTTCTGAGCAATTTTATTTAAACCTTTTTTACGAAGACTGTTGATGTATGAACTGTCTAAAGGATTGCTGAATCGATCATCAATGATATTTTCTAATTCAAAGAGAAAATTCTGATTAAAACTGGTAGAAAAACAGCTCCTGGAACCTGTATGGCAGGTTGGGCCAACCGGATTTGCCATAATAAGCAACGTGTCATTGTCACAGTCGAGCTGGATGGACTTTACATGCAATTTATTTCCGCTTTCTTCGCCTTTGGTCCAAAGCCTGTTTTTTACTCTTGAAAAAAACGTAACAACCTTTTCTTCTTTGGTTTTTAAGTACGCCTCTTCGTTCATATAACCCAGCATGAGCACTTCTAAAGTTTGGTCATTCTGGATAATTACGGGCACTAATCCCTCGCCTTTATTAAAATCAATTGTCATTTTATCTTTTATAATCTTACTTCGATTTGGTTTTCGCGAAGTGTTTTTTTCAAATCCGGGATAAGAATTTCGCCATAATGAAAAACAGAAGCGGCCAGAGCGGCATCCACATTTCCTTTCTGAAATACATCAACAAAATGCTGCGTATTTCCGGCTCCGCCGGATGCAATAACCGGAATGGAAACCATATTGTCAATATTTGAAAGCATTGAGCAGTCAAAACCTGCCTTGGTGCCATCATGATCCATAGACGTTAATAGAATTTCTCCTGCACCTCTATCTTCAGCTTCTTTTATCCACTCTTCTGTGCTTAATTCTGTTGCAACCCGACCGCCGTTTAAGTAAACCGTGTTTTTGCCATTCAGGTTTTTGCTGTCAACCGCAATAACAACAAACTGTTTTCCAAAAGCTGCAGCCAGTTGGTTGATTAGATCAGGATTTTTAACCGCCGCAGAGTTGATAGCAATTTTATCGGCACCAGCGTTTAGCAAAATATCTGCGTCGGCCAATTCATGTATTCCACCGCCAATAGTGAATGGAATATTTACCTGTCGGGCAACGGATTTTACCAGTTCCACTATCGTTTTTCTTCTTTCGTGCGTAGCCGTTATATCCAAAAAAACCAGTTCATCTGCTCCCTGTTGAGAATATTGCCATGCCAGTTCCACCGGATCTCCGGCATCTTTTAAATCAACAAAGTTTACGCCTTTAACCGTTCTGCCATCTTTTACATCCAGACATGGGATTATTCTTTTTGCTAACATCCGATTTTTGGGAAGTAATAATTTAAAAACTGATAAGCGCTTTCAGGTTCCAATCTTTGATTTCGTCAATAGAAATGCGGTTTTCATAGATTGCTTTACCGACAACTACAGATTCAACTTTAATTTTTTGAAGCTCTTCAATATCTGCCATAGAGCTAATTCCGCCGGAGGCGATCAATTTTATAAACGGAGAATGATCTAGTAATTTTTGGTAAAGTTCTACTGATGCGCCGCCTAACTTTCCGTCCTTATTGATATCTGTGCAAAGAAAACGGAAAAAGCCTAAGCTTAAACAGCGATCTACATATTCCATTAATTTAATTGGCGAACTTTCCATCCAACCGGAATACTTAATTACTTCGTCCAACACGTCTATTGCTACAACAATCTGATCGGAGCATTTATCTTTTCCGCAAATTTCGTCGCTCAACTCACTTAGAAATTCCGGATTTGTAATTGCCTGTGTTCCTACAATTACCCGGTGAATTCCAACGTCAATTAACTCTTTGACTTTGTCTATACTTCTAACACCACCGCCATACTGAACCTTAATTTCAGTTTTGTTAATGATATCAAAAAGATATTTTTGATTGCTAAAGTCGCCTTTAGCACCATTTAAATCAATAATATGTATAAATTCAGTGCCGTTGCTCTGATATTTTTCAATCATTTCTTCGAGTGTTACCCCGTAAAATGTGGCTTGTTCATAATCTCCTTCACGTAAACGAACAACTTTGCCGTTCAGGATATCAATTGCTGGAATGATGTACATTTATTTAGACTAAGAGTGAGAAATTTTTTAATAATTTTTCGCCGGCCAGACCTGATTTTTCAGGGTGAAACTGAACGCCAAAGTAATTTTCCTTTTGCAATGCCGCCGAAAACCTGATGCCGTATTCCGTTGAGGCGATAGTAAATTTAGTATTAAATTCAATAAAAAAGGAGTGAACAAAGTAAAAGTATTCACGCAAAGCGATGTCTTTAAACAGTTTATGGCCTGGCGTGTGCTCAACCGTGTTCCAGCCGGTATGCGGAACCTTTAAATTTTCTTTGGTTTGAAATTGCTTGGTTTTCAATGGAACTATACCTGTTAAAGTGGAATTTCCTTCCTCAGAAAAGTCAGTTAAAAGCTGCATTCCAACACAAATACCAAGCACAGGTTTTTTAATTTCCAAAATCTCCGGAACCATTTTGCTGGCATTTAATTTATTCATAGCTGCACCTGCATGACCAACACCCGGAATAATATATCTGTCGAAATTTCCTATTTCCGCAGCGTCATTTATCATCCCGTAAGGAATTTCCAGTCGATTTAAAGCCGCAGTTAGTGAGAAAATATTGCCCGCACCATAATTAATAATTCCAGTCATCTTTACTGATTTGTGTTGTTTTATATAGAATTCTATAAAATTCCTTTGGTACTTGGCAATTCGGTTCCTGTTACGTTTATGGCCTGTTTTATGCATTTTGCCAATGCTTTAAAACTGGCTTCAACCTGGTGGTGCGTATTGTTGCCATCTATAATTTTCAGATTTAAATTCATTCCAGCATGCTCCGAAAATGATTTCATCCAATGTTCGAACATTTCTGTAGGGAAATCGCCAACGTATTCGCGGTCGAATTTTCCTTCGTAAATAAAATATGCCCGGTCAGAAAAATCAATAGCACATTGCACCAAGGCTTCGTCCATTGGCAAGAGAAATCCGTAACGCTCAATTCCTTTTTTGTCGCCTAAAGCCTGTTTAAATGCTTTTCCTAACGCGATCGCCGTGTCTTCAATGGTATGATGTTCGTCTATTTCCAGATCGCCTTTAACAGAAAGCTCCAGATCAACGCCCGAATGTTTAGCCAGCTGGTCCAGCATATGATCGTAAAATTTAAGCCCGGTATCCATTTTATGTTTTCCGGTTCCATCTAAATTTAATGACAATTTGATTTTGGTTTCGTTGGTATTTCTCTCAAAGTTAACCAGGCGATCTTTTTTTGCGGTCAAAAAATCAGTTATCTGCAGCCATTTATCGCTTGTAAAAGCAGCTTTTTCATCTTTTTCTTTCGCAAAGCGAATGGCTTTGCATCCCAGATTTATAGCCAGTTCGGTATCCGTCGCACGGTCGCCAATAGTGAACGAGTTCCAAAGATCTATGGAATTGCTGATCAGGTATTGAGTTAGCATTCCGGTATTCGGCTTTCTATTCGGACTTTTATCTGCCGGAAATGAATCATCGATGAATACTTCCGCGAAAGAAATACCTTCATTTTCCAGAATGTTCATCATCTTTAAGTGTGGATTTAAAAAATTCTCTTCCGGAAAACTTGCAGTTCCGCGGCCATCCTGATTGCTAACCATAACCAGCTCATACCCAAAATCCTGCAATCTTTTAAGTGAAGAGATGGCATAAGGTAAAAAATCTAATTTTTCCAGACTGTCTATCTGTTCATCTTCCGGTTCGGCAATGATAGTTCCATCGCGATCTATGAATAATACTTTTTTCATTCTATAACAATGTTCTGAAGTGTTTTTATCAATAATTCGTTCTCTTCCGGAGTTCCCACGGTTATCCGCAAGCAGCCTTCGCACAGCTCAACTTTAGATCGGTCTCGCACAATTATTCCTTTGTCAACAAGGATATTGTAGATGCTTTTCGGGTCCGCAGTTTTTAACAACAGAAAGTTAGCATCCGAAGGAAAAATAGTTTGTACAAAAGCAAGTTCAGCTAAAAGTGTTATTAAATTATCACGCTCAGCAATCGTCTGCCTGATCCAATTATTAACCTGCTCTACATTTGCCAATGCATCTAAAGCTAATTGCTGTGAGGCCTGATTGATGTTATAGGGTGGTTTAACTCTGTTTAAAACATCAATGATTTCCTCGCTGGCAAACGCCATTCCGATACGCAAACCTGCCAAACCCCATGCTTTGGAAAGCGTTTGAAGAACCACCAGATTTGAGAATTCGGTTAGTTCCTGTATAAACGTTTTCTGGCGGGAATAATTGATGTAAGCTTCATCAATTATCACTAAGCCCGAAAAGTTGGTTAAAATCGTTTGTATGGCGTCTCTGTCAATAGAATTCCCGGTAGGATTATTAGGCGAACAAATAAAAATCAGCTTAGTATTCTCGTCAATTGCTTCCGCGATGCCTTCCAGGTTTAACTGAAAATCGGTTTGCAAAGGAACTTTTCGTACCTCGATATCATTGATGTTGGCAGAAACTTCATACATTCCGTAGGTCGGCGGAACCGTAATTACGTTGTCAATTCCAGGGCGGCAAAAAGCTCTGAACAGTAAATCAATCGCCTCGTCGCTTCCGTTTCCAACAAATGTATTTCTCGGCGGAACGCCTTTAATTTCCGCTATTTTTTGCTTCAGCTTAAACTGCAATGGATCCGGATAACGATTGTAATTTGTGTCCAAAGGTGAGCCAAAACTGTTCTCATTTGCGTCCAGAAAAACCGAAGCTTCGCCCTTAAATTCATCACGAGCCGAAGAGTAGGGGACAAGATTTTTTATATTTTCCCGAAGGATATCTGATAGCTTAAACATCAATTTTATCGTTTTATATCATTTAATCTAACTGTAATTGCATTTTTATGCCCATCCAGCTTTTCCATACCTGCAAGTATTTCTACTGTAGGTCCAAGGTTTTCAATTCCTTTTTTAGTGATATACTGAAAGGTGATCTTCTTAACAAAAGAATCAACTGAAACCCCCGAATATGCTTTTGCATAAGAACTTGTAGGTAAAGTGTGGTTGGTTCCTGACGCATAATCGCCCACACTTTCGGGAGTTAAATGCCCAAGAAAAACAGAACCTGCGTTTATAATCTGATCCGAAATTGATTCCCAATTATCAGTTGCAATGATCAGGTGTTCAGGAGCGTACTCATTACTAAAGGTCATCGCTTCTTCTAAATCACTTACCAAAACAGCGTAAGAATTTGCAATAGCCTTTGCGGCGATATTCTTTCGTGGAAGTTCTTTTAGTTGTAAATCAAGCTGTTTGTTAGTTTCATTTATCAACTCCATTGAAGTGGAAACTAAAACCGCCTGACTATCAATTCCATGTTCTGCCTGAGCCAGTAAATCTGCGGCCACAAAAACCGGATTTGCCGTTTCATCAGCAATTACCAATACTTCCGAAGGGCCTGCAGGCATATCAATTGCACATTGCGAATTAGCCTGAATGTAGCTTTTTGCACGAGTTACATATTGGTTTCCGGGACCGAAAATCTTATCAACTTTAGGGATGCTTTCGGTTCCGTAAGCCATAGCGGCAATAGCTTGTGCGCCTCCCGCAAGGTAAATTTTATCGATGTTCAGCAATTGGGCACAATACGCCAGGTATGGATTTATTTTTCCGTCTTTTTGGGGCGGAGAACAAACAACAATTTGTTTGCAACCCGCAATTCTTGCAGGGATTCCAAGCATTAAAAATGTGCTCGGTAAAACCGCAGTTCCGCCCGGAATATATAAGCCAACTTTCTCTATTGCACGGCTTTCTCTCCAGCAGGTAACACCTGTTGTAGTTTCTATTTTCGATTCAGAACTTACCTGACTTTTATGGAACTTTTCAATGTTAACGAAGGCAGCTTTTAAGGCTGCTTTCTCCGCTTCTTTTAAAGTTGAAGACAAGCCTTCAAATTCAGATTTATCTACGTAAAGCTTTTCGATCTGTATGCCATCGAACTTGTTTGCATAGTTGACCAGCGCCTCATCGCCGTCCCGTTTAACAGTCGAAATAATGTCTTCTACTGCCGTTGATATCGAATTGTCGCTATCAATATTTCGCAAACATAGTTTCTCAACTTCTGCTTTACTTAAATTATCTATACTGTAGAATTTCAACATTTTACGTTATCTGATTAACTTTAAGTTAATACGTTTTAAAGGATAATTTTCTCAATTGGCATCACAACAATGCCCTGTGCTCCGGCCGATTTTAGTAAACTTATTTTCTCCCAAAAATCCTTCTCGGGTATGACGGTGTGGATAGCTACCCAACCTTCTTCTGCTAACGGAACTACAGTTGGACTTTTTACTCCGGGCAATAAATTCACAACTTTTTCTAAATTTTCGCGGGCAACATTTAGTACCACATATTTGGTTTCTTTGGCCCGTAAAACAGACTGAATTCTCTGAATAAGCTCAAGCACCAAAGGCTCATGTTCTACTCCTTTTTTACCAATCAAAATGGCTTGTGATGACATCACATCTGCGAACGGTTTTAAGCCATTACTCTTCAACGTTCCGCCTGTGGAAACGATGTCGAAAATGGCATCACTCAAACCAAGTCCCGGCGAAATTTCTACCGATCCGGAAATGGTTCTGATTTCGGCATCGATCTTATTTTGGTCGAGAAATTTTTTAAGAATAACCGGGTAAGAAGTCGCGATTGCTTTGCCTGAAAGATCCTGCAAAGTTTCAATATCAGAACCGTTTTGTATAGCCAGTTTTAAGGTGCATTTTCCAAATCCAAGTAATTGCAAAAAGCTGACATCAACTTCCGTTTCACTAATTACATTTTCGCCAACAATTCCAATATCGGCAATTCCATCCTGAACATATTCCGGGATATCATCATCGCGTAAGAAAAGTATTTCTAAGGGGAAATTGGATACGGTTGAAATTAAAGAGCTCTTATAGTTTTCGAAACTTAAGCCACAATTTTTAAGAAGTTCAACAGATTTTTCGTTTAACCTACCCGATTTTTGGATAGCAATTTTTAAAGTTTTCAATTTTTATATGTTTAGACCAGGAAATATATTAAGAAACAGTTTCACGTAGAAACGCACAAATTTATCATTATCGCCACTCGTGGCGATGATGCAAATGTACGTGATGTGTAAAAACTGTTATCATAATCTCTGATCCCGCATAATGAAGGAGGGAGCGCAAATATACAAATTGCTAATTAAAATCAAAGTGTGATAGAAACACCTGAACGATATTCCCTAAAATTTAACCAAAAAAGCGGATTAGTTGTTTGGGTAGCTCAGAAATATAGTTAGTTTTGGTTAATGAGATTCCTATTCCCCGGATTTTTATTTGCCCTCTTTTTTGTCGCCATTCCCATTATTATTCATTTATTCAATTTCAGGCGATACAAAAAAGTCTATTTCAGCAATGTTGCATTTTTAAAAAATATTGAGTTACAAAGTGCATCAGGGAAAAAATTACGCAATCGCTTAGTTTTAGCTTCACGCATTTTAGCTATCGTTTTTATGGTTCTGGCTTTCGCCCGACCATATATTCCGGATAAAAACACTTTTAATAACCTAAATCCCAGGGTAATTAGCGTATTTATTGACAATTCCTATAGCATGGAAAGTGTAAATAAAGAAGGCACTTTGCTGGATGAAGCCAAACGGAGGGCAAAAGAAATTGCTTCTGCCTATGGCTTAAATGACAAATTTCAGATTCTGACGCATGATTTTGAAGGCAAGCATCAGCGGCTTTTATCAAACGAAGAATTTATAAACGCCCTTGATGAAATTAAAATAAGCGGAAGCAACCGCACACTGAATCAAATTGTAGAACGACAGAAAGACCTGTTAAACGGCGAAAGCAATTCGCTAAAATCGTCGTATATCATTTCAGATTTTCAGAATAATCTGCTCGGCGAACAACAAATTCCTGCCGACAGTTCAATAAATTATCGCCTTGTGCGGCTAAAAGCAAATCCGCTGGCAAATATTTCAATTGATTCTGTTTGGTTTACATCGCCCATTCATCGTTCCGGCGAACCTGAAAATCTGGTTGTGAAGCTTCGTAATAATTCTGATAAGCAGTCTGAAAATATTCCGATAAAACTTCTAATCAATAAGCAGCAAAAGGCAATTGGGAATTTGAGCATTGCGCCCAGGGCAAGTAAAAATGACACCTTAAAATTTAGTTCGGCAAATTCCGGTTGGCAATCTGCAGAAGTTAATATCACCGATTTTCCGGTTGTTTTTGATGATAAATTTTATTTCAGTTATCCCATTCAAGCCAGTTTGAATATTCTGATCATCAATGGTTCATCGCCAAATCCGTATTTGCAGGCTGTATACAGATCAGATCCATTTTTCAAGTTAGAAAATGTTCCGGCAGGAAATATTAATTACTCAGAACTCGGAAATTATCCATTGATTATTTTAAATGAAATAACAGATTACTCTTCGGGATTTATTCAGCA
Organism: Daejeonella sp.; assembly: GCA_039934815.1. Taxonomy (GTDB): domain Bacteria; phylum Bacteroidota; class Bacteroidia; order Sphingobacteriales; family Sphingobacteriaceae; genus Daejeonella. The sequence continues at coordinate 11,615 of JBDTLL010000042.1, forward strand.
GATTCAAAATTATACCCGCAAAGGCGGAAGTGTTCTGGTTTTCCCGTCACTTAACTCAGATATTTCCGGGCTGGCAAATCTGTTGCGAAATTTAGGAACAGACGTTCCACTGGAGGTAATAAATGCCGAAGAAAAAGTCACCGCCATCAATTTAAAACATCCAGTTTTTGCTGATGTTTTTGAACGGATTCCGCAGAATTTAAACTTTCCGGTTGCCAAAAAATACATTCGTTATTCATCGCAAAGTAAAACCGGCAAGCAAAATATCCTGGATTTTCCCGCAAAGCGAATATTTTTCAGCGAGTACATTTCTGGGAAAGGAAAGGTTTATTTATCGGCCGTGCCACTTAATGATGATGCGGGAAATTTTGCAAGACACTCAGTTTTCGTTCCCATTATGTATCGCGTTGCTTTATTGGGTTTGCAGCAAAATCGGTTGTATTATACAATCGGGAAAGATCAAGCCATAGAAATACCGCATGTGAATTTAAACGCCAATCAGACTTTGCGAATCAGAAACAAAGATTTTGAAGCCATCCCGGATGTGCGCCAAACAGAAAATGTAACCCGCTTATTTGTTGCCGACCAAATTAAAGAAGCCGGAAACTATGACCTCTACAAAGGTGACAGCCTCATTGCAAAATTCGCATTTAACGACCTGGGTTCTGAATCTAATCTGAGTTATGCTTCGGATAAAGAATTGCTGGCGCAGTTTAATAAAAACAAGCCCGATATCATTAATTCGATAGATGGTTCTATGCAAAATGAAGTTAAATCGGCCACTCTGGGAACGCAATTGTGGAAACTTTGTCTAATTTTGGCCCTGATGTTTCTGGCAGCAGAAATTCTGTTGATCCGCTTTTATAAAACTTCTAAAAATGCGCCGCTTGAACCGATATAATATCAATTGTTAACGGCTTTTAACATACAAATCCAACAGATGAAACAAATTCTTCTTCAACAAGTAACCATCCTCGACAAACAAAGCAAACATCATCAAACGGTTGCTGATGTGTTGATAGCTGATGGCAAAATCCAGAAGATTGCAGTTAAAATAAAATTCGATGCGGCGGAAACGGATGTTATTGATGGCAAAGGAAAGTTTTTGTCAATAGGATTTTTTGATCTGAACGTAAATTTTGGAGAACCAGGACTTGAAACCAAAGAAGAAATTGAAAGTGGATGTGAGGCTGCTGCCGCAGGAGGAATTACCGGAATTGCGTTAATGCCAAATACCGAACCTTCGTTTCAATCGAAAGGCGAAATTTCTTACATCCTGAATAAAAGCAAAGGCAATATCGTTGATGTGTTCCCGGTAGGAACAATTAGCAATAATCGCGAAGGCAAAAATCTGGCTGAGCTTTTTGACATGAGCAGAAGCGGAGCGGTAGCTTTTAGCGATGGGAATAAACCCGTTGCCGATGCCGGATTAATGAGCCGGGCACTTTTGTATGCCAAAGGTTTTGACGGTCTGATAATTTCTTATGCTGAAGATGCCGGCCTGGCAGCAAACGGAAAGATGAACGAAGGTGTGATGAGCACTTTGCTGGGCATGAA
>JBDTLL010000043.1:0-12934 GCA_039934815.1 Daejeonella sp.
TTCTTCCAGAACGGAGGTTTTTAGATTGCTCGCATAAGCGAAATAGTTAAACTGATCAGCGTTTTCCATTCCATTCATTTTTAAATTGTTCAAGATATTTCTCCATAAAATGATGACGTTCTCCGGCAATTTTACGTCCGGTTTCGGTATTCATTTTATCTTTTAACAAAAGAAGTTTTTCGTAAAAATGATTAATTGTTGGTGCTTCAGAATTTTTATATTCTTCCTTGCTCATGTTTAGATTGGGCTCAATTTCCGGGTTGTAAATTTCCCTGTTTTTAAAACCCCCGTAAGTAAAAGCCCGGGCGATGCCAATGGCGCCAATGGCATCCAAACGGTCGGCATCCTGTACAACTTCCAGTTCTTTAGTGCGAAAATTTACTTCGCCGAAACTGGATTTAAAAGACATATTTCTGATAATTTGTTGAACATGCTCAATCACATCATCAGGGATATTTAACGATTTTAAAAATTCTCCCGCTTTCCGCGGACCAATTTCCTCATCGCCGTTATGAAACTTGCTATCTGCAATATCATGCAACAAAGCAGCAAGTTCGACCACTAAATTGTCAGCTTTTTCAGTTTCATTTAGAAGCTTAGCGTTATTCCAAACCCGAAGTATATGCCACCAATCATGACCAGCTTCTGCACCCGATAGTTCTTTTTTAACGTACGCTTCAGTTGCCGAAATTAGTTGATTACTCATTTATCTTTGGTTCGCGTTTGCTTCCTTCGTAAAGTTCATATTCCAGCATTCTACAATCTAATTTGCCATTATAAAACTCAATTCTCCGGCTGGCTTTTAAGCCGATTTTCTTCGCCAGATCCGGGTTTCCTGTAAAAATATAGCCCGAATAACCTTTGCACTTGGATTTCATAAAATCGCCCATGCGTTTATAAGTAGCCTCTAGTTTGGAGTGAACGCCTAATCGTTCGCCATATTCCGGGTTGAACATAACAACTCCCGGCCCATCAGGAACTTCAGTATCTGCAAAATCGCAAACCTGGAAATCTATCAGAAGATCAACGCCGGCGGTACGAGCATTTTGCTGTGATATGTTAACAGCATCTTCAGAAATATCCGTGGCAACGATTTTGAAATCTATAGTTTTTTTAGCCTTCTCTTTTAGCTTGCGGCGTTCCTCAAAAAATACTTCTTCTTCATATCCCAAAATATGCATAAAGCCATAATTCATCCGGAATAAGCCCGGAGATTTATCGGTAGCCAATAAAGCCGCTTCAATAGCCAACGTTCCGGAACCGCACATAGGAACAACAAAGGGACTTTTGCGATCCCATTTAGTTGCCATAATGGTTCCACAAGCTAATGCTTCTAACATCGGCGCTTTACCGGGAATTTTACGGTAACCATGTTTTGCTAAGGTCTCGCCTGAAGTGTCGATAAAAATACTGGCGTTATTTTCTTTCCAGAATAAATTGATTACCGCTTTGTTGCCATCAGAACCGGAGTTTGGGCGAAGTCCTTTTTTCTCTTTGATCCGATCAACAATTGCATCTTTTACCTTCAAATTTGCAAATAATGGCGTTGTGATGGTATCGTTATCTACGTTTGAGGTAACAGAAAAATATCCTGTGAAATCAATCAGTTCTTCCCAGGCTATTTCCAGAACTTCTTTGTATAAACGAGCCGGGTTTTCTGCTTCGAAACTTTTGATCTCATATAAAACCTGACTTGCACAACGAAGATTTAGATTGAGTGGAATACAGTCGTTTAACGTTCCTTCTAATTCTACGCCGGTACTAAAGCTGCGTGTAATTTTAAAGCCAAGGGCTTCTACTTCCTGCTGCAGATACGGTGACAAGCGGTTATTGCAGGTAATAACAATTTTGCTTTTGGTGTGGAAAACTTGCATAATAATTTGCGAAGTTAACAATTAAAACCTCCCTGAATTTTATACTTTTACAAATTGTATTTGGCAGTCAGTTTTCTGCCTGAGACACTACATCGAGTTTGATCATTTAAAATATATAAGCCATGGACATTAAAGGAAAAGTACATGAAATTTCACCGGTTATAGAGGTGAATGAAAAATTCAAAAAGCGTGAATTGATTGTTGAATACGCTGAAAATCCAACTTATCCGGAGTTTATTAAGTTTGAAGCTCAGCAGGATAAAGTTTCTATGCTGGACAATTTAAAAATTGGAGATCAGGTAGAAGTATTTTTTAACCTTCGTGGACGTCCATGGACCAACAAAGAAGGCGTTACTTCATATTTCAACAACATGATTGTTTGGAGAGTAAATGTTTTAGGTGCCGAAGCGCCTGCAGCAGCAACTCCGGAATATGCAAAACCTGTAGATATTACATCGTCTCCGGATGATGACGATTTACCATTCTAAATAAAGAATTTATAAAAAAAGCCGGTAAGGAATTTTCTTGCCGGCTTTTTTGTGTTAAAGCTATTCTTTAATCAATTTCCTGATAAAGGATTTGTTACCCTGTTTAATAGTTAGATAATAAATTCCGTTCATCGGCAGATTTAATTGTTTGGTGTACAATCCGTTGATGGCAGATATTTTCTCTGAAACAACAGATTTCATCTCAGTATTTGTAAGCTTAAAGTCAACCGGTTCTTTCGCTGCTAACGTAAATGACAAACCAATCTTACCTGTAGAAAAATTAGGAAAAACAACCAGATCCGTTACATTCAACTCATTGGCGATCGCTTCGCTTCCGCTCACTTTCTTCAATTGTTCTTTGTTCAGTTCGCTTACGCGGATATTCAAGCGTGTAGTAATTCCATCCTGATCTGTATTCGAAAAACTGAAGTTCTGGGAATTTTTTTGGTTATTCATTCGCATAGCACCTCGATCGCCATCCATAATTATGCGTTGATGAAGACTTTTCGGATCGATGCCGTCATCGGAATAACTTCTCTCCAGTGTGATAACTTTTTTGCGCATATTGCTGTCCAAACCGTTCATTTTAAAACGGAAACCTTTCATCGTCGAATCGCCGTTGAATGCGATGATCATGCTGTCGGTATCTAATTTAAACATTCCGCGACGTTTACCGTCCAGATTCATTTCAAAATTTTTATCATCTTCAGATTTCCATCTCAATACATGCGGCTCATTATCGCCCTTGCGAATGATAATTTCTCCATTCTGACCGTTTTCTTTTCCACTTCTGATAATTACTTTTTGACTGAGTTTATTATCCATTTCATCAAATTCTTTCAGCATTTTTTTACGTTCAGATTTTGATGCTTCGCTTAATTTCTTTCCATTAATAACCGTATCGCCATTAGTAATGATTATACTTTTTTCAATTTTTTCAGTCTTTTTCTGCTGTGCGAAAGTCTCACCAGTGGTTCCTAAAAGTATAATCATCAACCCGGTTAATCCGACGCCAAGGGTTTGAAATAGATGCTTTTTCATGCAATTTGATTTAATGATTTACTAAATTAAAGCTCTTTGCCAGCTTATAATGTTAAGGGTTTGTTAAAATATGTTAAAAGAAAATTGACTTACAGCATGTTAAGTTATTTTTGTGAGGAATGAAGAGAGAGAGCATAATTTTAATTATTGGTTTAATGACCGTGGCCCTACTGGGCGTGATGGGCATGCAGCTTTATTTTCTGCAGCAATCTTACCAGCTAAAATCACAGCTTTTTGATCAGAACGTAAATGAAGCATTAGGAAACGTAGTAAGCAAGCTGGAAAAAATTGATGCCAATCGTTTTTTAAGAAAGAAGGCCGAAAGTAACCCGAGAATAATTGACCATAGAAAAAGAAACTCAACAGATATTGTTAAAACCGCAAAAAGGCTAGTTAAAAAAAAGAGAGTTCCAACAGAAACTTTTGCATCTATTTTAAAGCTCGAACAGCAAAAAGCAGATAGTATTTTTTCCTTGCGGGATAGCATGCTACGCATCCGATATCCCAATGCGGTGGCTTTTAATGATGCCATTACAGCTGCAGAATTAAACAATTTGGATTACAAACTGCAGGTTGACGTGCTGCAGTTTGAAGACGCTGCCGGTCAGATTCATCAGAAAACTCTGCAAACGCTTAGCAAAGGTTTGAGTTCGCGAGGTGGAGGTGTTGCCGTTAACGCAATTAATCCGTTCAAGCCGGATTCTGTGCGGCAATACGTTGTTTTTGATCCGCAATACGGGCCCAGATTGATTACCATTCCAAGACCAAAACTAACCACCATTTCAAGGCCTGTTCCAAAACCTCCTCGCGAAGAGGAAATTGTCCAGAGCGTAAATGAGGTAAAAGCTTATTTTGAAGAAAAAAAAGAAAATAAAGACGTTTTCAAAGATCTTTATACAGAATATCAGCAGGTTGCTGTTCCGTTAAGCGAGCGCATTCATCCACAGACTTTAGATTCTATGCTTCGGCTGGAACTTCAAAATCAAGCCATTAATAGTGATTTTGAATATAAATTAACCTCCGCCAAGCGTGATTCTTTGATATTTACAAGAGCTTCAGATCAGACTGAATTTTTGCCTTATAATACGTATCAAACGCCACTTTTTCCAAAAGATATGATCCGCGATGCGGGATTATTAACCGTAACTTTTCCGGATAAAACCAACATTATATTATCCAACTTAACAGCAATGATGGGACTTTCGGGAGGCTTGTTGCTCATTCTTATTTTCTGTTTTGGCTATACATTGCACATGATTCTGAAACAGAAAAAGCTGTCTGAGATGAAAACCGATTTCATAAATAACATGACTCATGAGTTTAAAACTCCGGTTGCAACCATCATGATTGCCAGTGAGGCCTTGAGAGATCCGGAGTTAACTGCGGACAAATCCAGATTAAGCCGACTTGCAGACATCATTTACGATGAAAATGTGCGTTTGGGAGATCATATTGAACGGGTATTAAATATCGCCAAAATAGATAAAGGCGATTTGAAACTGGAGCATAAAGAAGTTGAAATGAATGATTTGCTTTCGGCAATTGTAGATAGTATGTCTTTACAGTTGGAAAAGCGCAATGCCACAATTCAACTTGATTTAAATGCCCAAAACGCAAATGTAATGGGCGATGAATTGCATTTATCCAATGTTATTTTCAACCTGATTGATAACGCCAATAAATACAGCAAAGGCAATCCGGAAATTAAGATCTCAACATTAAACAGCGGAAAGAATTTAATTATCCGGGTGGAGGATAAAGGAATTGGAATGAATCGCGACCAGCAGGCAAAAATTTTCGATCAGTTTTACCGCATCCCGACAGGTAATTTACATGATGTGAAAGGATTTGGACTTGGTTTAAGTTATGTAAATGATATTATAAGGAGATTGAAAGGAACTATCCGCGTAAAAAGTGAAAAAGATAAGGGTTCTGAATTTGAGATTGTTTTACCTTGCATTTAACTATCATGAAGAAAATATTATTGGTTGAAGACGATCCGAACCTGGGAATGCTTTTGCAGGATTACCTGCAGCTGAAAGGAAAATTTGAAGTTGTTCTTTCTGTTGATGGCGAAGAAGGTTTACGAGCGTTTACCAAAGATCAGTTTGATGTTTGCATTCTGGATGTGATGATGCCTAAAAAAGATGGATTTACGCTTGGTCGCGATATTCGAAAGATCAATCCGAATGTTCCAATCATTTTCGCGACAGCCAAAACCATGATCGAAGATAAATCTGAAGCTTTTAACCTTGGCGGCGATGATTACATTACCAAACCGTTTAGAATTGAAGAACTTCTGTTGCGCATAAATGCTTTGTTAAAACGCGTTTCAGATCCGGATAAGCAGGATGGAAAAGCTTTGCCAACCAGTTTTAATGTTGGGAAATACAATTTCGATTATACGGCTCAGCTCATCAGTAATAATGATAAACAGCAAAAAGTTTCTACCAAAGAAGCAGAACTCCTGCGCTTACTGTGCCTGAAAAAAAATGAAGTTCTTACCCGGGAGGAAGCATTAATCAGCATCTGGCATGATGATAATTATTTTAACGGCCGAAGTATGGATGTTTTTCTGAGTAAACTACGCAAATACCTAAAAGACGATCCGAAAGTGGAGATCATCAACGTACATGGAAAAGGGTATAAGTTGTTGGAGAATTAAAAAGGAATTTCATAGAAAAGCCGCCTGATCATATAAAAATCAGGCGGCTTTTATTTTTAAGTTATTCCTTACAAATCGAACTTAATTCCCTGGGCCAATGGCAATTTGTCAGAGTAATTAATGGTGTTTGTTTGACGACGCATATACGCTCTCCAGGCATCAGATCCAGATTCGCGACCGCCGCCGGTTTCTTTTTCGCCACCAAAAGCGCCGCCAATTTCAGCGCCCGAAGTGCCAATATTCACGTTGGCAATTCCGCAATCAGAACCACCGGTAGAAAGGAATTGCTCGGCTTCACGCAAGTTAAGCGTCATAATTGCAGAAGATAATCCTTGCGGAACACCGTTTTGCATTTCTATTGCTTCGGCTAAAGTACTGTATTTCATCAGGTACATTATTGGAGCAAATGTTTCGTGCTGCACAATTTCATATTCATTTTTAGCTTCCGCGATGCATGGTTTCACATAGCATCCGGATTCGTATCCTTCACCTTCTAAAACTCCACCTTCCACAACAAACTTGCCGCCGGCAGCTTTACATTTTTCAATAGAATCTAAATAAGAATTTACCGCATCTTTATCAATCAATGGTCCTACGTGCATATTTTCATCCAAAGGATTTCCAATTTTTAACTGACCATACGCGTTAACCAGTTTGTTTTTAAACTCTTCATAAACACTTTCGTGGATAATTAGTCGTCTGGTTGAAGTACAACGCTGACCCGCAGTTCCAACCGCACCGAAAACAGCCCCAATTAATGAGGTTTCCAGGTCGGCATCTTTAGAAATGATGATGGCATTATTTCCCCCCAACTCCAACAAACTTTTACCTAAACGAGCACCAACGGCTGCGCTAACTGCTTTTCCCATTCTTGTAGAACCGGTTGCAGAAACTAGAGCTACACGAGTATCATTACTCATCAGTTCTCCAACATTCCGATCACCAATTACTAAACAGCTAACACCTTCCGGAGCATTATTAGCGGCGAGGACTTTTTGCATTATTGTCTGACAAGCAACAGCGGTTAAAGGTGTTTTTTCAGATGGTTTCCAAACGCAAACATCACCGCAAACCATTGCCAAAGCAGAGTTCCAGCTCCAAACCGCAACCGGGAAATTGAAGGCTGATATAATTCCAACAATCCCAAGTGGATGCCATTGCTCGTACATTCTGTGTAAAGGACGCTCAGAATGCATGGTTAAACCGTATAATTGGCGTGATAAGCCAACTGCAAAATCGCAGATGTCTATCATTTCCTGTACTTCTCCGTAACCTTCCTGAAGGCTTTTGCCCATCTCGTAGGAAACTAATTTTCCAAGGTCCTCTTTATGTTCGCGTAAAGCTTCTCCAAGCTGACGGATGATCTCGCCCCTTTTTGGAGCGGGCCACGTGCGCCAAACCTTAAATGCTTCCTGTGCTTTTTTAATTGTAGTGTCATAATCATCCGCGGAAGCGAACTTCACTTCAGCGATCTGTTTGCCGTCAACAGGCGAAAAAACTTTATGAATGGCATTGTTACCGGCACTGTTCCAGTTTTTACCCGTACTGCTTGCTTCATTTATAGCTTTTATTCCTAATCGCTGTAATATCGGTTCAATATCTATCTGCATAATATTTAGTATTTTTGTCAAAGTTAATCATTTCCATATAGGCGGGTCAACGGGAAACTCAAAAAGGAGCTTTAAAAAAATTTAAACTTTATTCAATTTATTCTCAGGCAATTAGATATCCTGAGGTTAGTATGTGGAAAAATAAAAGTTAATAAATAGACTTTTTGAGTTAAATTGATTGAAACAGCAGTTTGGCAGGTTATTTGACTTGGTTCAATTAACGTCATTCTGGCGTTCTTGATCGTAATTTTTAGGATGGAAGAAGATTTTGAATTTGACTTTTCCGAAGATCCACGATTTTCGGTAGAGCGATATGAAGAGATGATCCGTAATCAGGATCAATATTTTTTCGATGCTCTGGCATTTGAAAACATTATAGATTATTACATAGAGAAAAATGATCCGATCAAGGCTTTGCAGGTTGCAGAATATGCATTGAATCAGCATCCCTTTGCTGCGGTATTTCCTATTAAACAAGCACAATTATACGTTGTAACCAATCAATTGGATCGGGCTTTTGAATCTCTGAGTAAAGCAGAAATGCTGGAACCGTCAGACGCTGATATCTATACTATTCGCGGAAACATTTACGAAGGAATGGAGCGCCATCAGGATGCTCTGGATAATTACGAAAAAGCGCTGGCTAACGCAGAATCTACCGACGAAATTTTACTTCATATATCATACGTTTACCAAAATTTAGGCGATTACGAGAGCTCTGTGACATATCTTAAACTCTGTCTTCAGCAGAATATGGAGAATCAGGATGCTTTATATGAGCTTGCTTTTTGTTACGATGTAATGGATAAGCAGGATGAAAGCATCCGCTTTTACGAGCAATATATTGATAATGAACCTTATTCTTATGCGGCCTGGTATAATTTGGGTAACGCTTTTAATAAGATGGATTTGTTTGAAAAAGCAATTGATGCTTATGATTACGCTATCCTGATTAAGGATAATTTCGCATCAGCATATTTTAACAAGGGCAATGCTTTGGTTCATTTAGATCGCTTTGCGGATGCCATTGAAGTTTACAAGCAAACTTTTGAGTACGAGCCGCCAAGTGGAGAAACGTATTGTGCTATTGGCGAGTGCTACGAAAAGCTGGAGCAAATGGGTGAAGCCCGTTCTTATTATAAAAAAGCCGTAAAAATCGATCCGAAGCAGGCTGATGCATGGTACGGAATTGGTGTTACGCTTGATTTTGAAGAACGCTATTTTGAATCATTGCATTTCTATAGAAAAGCTTTAGATATTGACGATAAAAATGCGGATTACTGGTTTGCTATCGCGGATGCGCAATACAAGCTAAAACAACTGGATGAATCTGAAAACGCTTATGAGAAAGTTGTTGAACTAAATCCGATTGATATTGAAGCATGGCTGGATTATTCCTCGATACTTTTTGAACAGAATAAACTTACAAAAGCTATTGAAACAATTTCGGAGGCGATAAAAAATAATCCGGACGCAGCCGAACTGTACTATAGAATGGTTGCCTACTTATTTGCCGATGGGCAATACAATGAGGCTTTAACGTATCTGGAGACGGCGTTGACAACAGATCCGGACAAACATTTTATTTTATTTGAATACCTTCCTCAATTGCATGATAATAAGATCATCGTTGATATTATAAACAGATACACCCGCTAAAAAACTCTTTGGTTCAAAGCTTCCTGTTTTGAATTTTTTTTTGAGATTTGCACTATTATGAATTATACCCTTAAAAATATTCCTGAACGTACCCAGAAACCGCGTCAGAACGGTTTAACTATGGTTATGGATAAAGGTTTAAGCATCCGCCAGATAGAGGATTTCCTGGAAGTGGCCGGAGCACATACTGATATTGTTAAATTAGGTTGGTCAACATCTTTTGTAACGCCAAACCTTGAACAAAAATTAAAAGTCTACCGCGATGCCAATATGCCCACCTATTTTGGTGGCACTTTATTCGAAGCATTTGTAATTCGTAATCAGTTTGATGATTACCGTCGTATTCTTGATAAATACGGAATGGAACTGGCCGAAGTGTCTGATGGTTCTATAGAAATTCCGCATGATGAAAAATGCGAGTATATCAGGAAACTTAGCGAACAGGTAACTGTAATTTCTGAAGTTGGTTCTAAAGACGCTACGAAGATTTTTGCACCTTATAAATGGATCGCATTAATGAAAGCGGAGATTGAAGCTGGTGCCTGGAAAGTAATTGCCGAAGCACGTGAAGGTGGGAATGTGGGTATTTATCGCGACAGCGGAGAAGTTAGAGAAGGGTTGATAGACGAAATTTTAACTCAGATTCCACAGGATACCATCATTTTTGAAGCTCCACAAAAAGCGCAACAGGTTTGGTTTGTCAAGCTTTTAGGTACCAATGTAAATCTGGGAAACATTGCTCCGGCAGAAGTAATTCCGGTAGAAACTTTACGTATCGGATTACGAGGTGATACCTTCACGCATTTTCTTGATTTAAAACAAGTTTAGATTTTAAGCGATTGCTTGAAATTATTTCATATCACGAGATTATTATTTATAAAATACTTTAGATAATGATCTCGTGATCATGCAAAAAGCAAAGAATAATGAAAAAATACGGCCTCATTGGATATCCCTTAGCTCATTCTTTTTCTCAGAAGTATTTCACTGAAAAATTTAAAAAAGAGGGAATGGAAGATTATAGCTATCAGGCTTATCCTATGCCGAATCTAAGTGAACTCCCTCATCTTATTAAAGATAATCCGGACCTATGTGGTTTGAACGTAACAGTTCCACACAAAATAGGAGTAATGTATTATCTGGATAAAATTGATCCGGCAGCTAAAGAAATTGATGCGGTGAACTGCATTAAAATTGTTAATCAACATCCTGTTGAAGCATTTTTTGCCGGTGAATTATCTTCTTTGCAAGTTAGATTAGAAGGCTATAATACAGATGCTTATGGTTTTGAAATGTCATTAAAGCCTTTGCTGCATAATCATCACCTCAAAGCAATTATATTAGGAGCCGGCGGTGCGGCAAGAGCTGTTGCTTACGTTTTGAACAAATTGGGTATCAGCTATAAAAGTGTTTCCCGCAGAGCGATAAAAAAACAAATGAGTTATGATCAGTTAACTCCGGAAATTATTAAAGACCGGTTGTTAATTATCAATACTACGCCCGTTGGTACATTTCCCCAAATAGATCAGGCGCCAGAAATTCCGTATGAATACTTAACTTCAAAGCATATTTTGTACGACCTTGTTTACAATCCTGAGGAAACAGAATTTTTAAAACGTGGTCGCGAACATGGTGCGGTAACTAAAAATGGTTTAGAAATGCTGCACCTTCAGGCAGAAAAAGCCTGGGAAATCTGGAACAGTTAATGAATAAATTTAATTTAATTGGGCTGTTTTTTTTAACCGCATTTTTAAGTGCATGCAGTTCAGATTACTCGCCCAAGCCACGTGGTTTTTTTAAAATTGATCTTCCTGAAAAGTCATATAAAACTTACAGCTCAGATTGCCCTTACAGTTTTGATTATCCTGTTTACGCAAATGTAGTTCCGGATAGTGCCCGCGATGCAAAATCATGCTGGCTGGATGTAAGTTATCCTTCTTTTAACGGGCGTATTCACTTAAGTTATCAGCCCGTAACCAGTAAAAAGGTGTTTAATGAGCTGGTAGAAGATGCACGTACGTTTGCTTTTAAGCATACTGTAAAAGCTACCGCGATAGACGAAGCCGTGATATCGTATCCGGATAAAAAAGTTTATGGCATTTATTACAGCATTGATGGTAATACAGCTTCTTCAGTTCAGTTTTTCCTGACAGACAGTACAAAAAATTATCTTCGGGGAGCTTTGTATTTTAATGAACAACCTCGCTTAGATTCAATTCAACCGGTTTTAGATTTTGTTAAAAAGGATATTGACGTAATGATCAAAACCTTTAAATGGAAAAACTGAGTTGTAGCTTAGCCGTAAATCAATTTCCGGTTACGGGCAATTAATTTATAAAGCGGTCGGGCAAGCCAGATAAATGGCGGCAGTTTAAAAATTGAACCTAAAAAAGAACTCCAATGTTCGGATTTTCTCCAGATCTCTAAAACTGCATCGGCGCCTTTTAAAATCATTCCTTTTTCTGTTACGAGATGCATTTCGTGTTCGCAATCCGCGGGATTTATTTGCGGATATTTGGATAGAATTTCAGCATCCTGAAAAGGAATTAGTTCAAACTGTTTTTTATGATCTATACGACTAAGCCAGCCGGTTACGCCCACACACATGGAGCAACTGCCATCATAAAAAACAATAGTTTTTTTCATCACTCAAATATAAATCTTCAATTTAAAAGCTGCCGTTAAAATGGTAGCATATTAATTAATCTGTTAAATTTACCGCAGATATGATCCAGATAAAATCTTTTACCTGTAATCCTTACCAGGAAAATACGTACTTACTTTATGACGAGAGTAAAGAATGTGTAATTATTGATCCTGGAATGTATTCAGGAGATGAGCAAAATGCAGTTTTAAAATTCATTGCTGAAAATAAATTGAAGCCTGTGTTGCTTTTAAATACACATTGCCATATTGACCATGTGCTTGGGAATAAATTTATTTACGATACCTATGGATTGTTGCCACAATTTCACGAAGGCGAAAAACCATTGCTTGCCGCTGTAGTTTCTTATGCGCCGCAGATGGGAATCAGGTATGAAGTTTCTCCCTTGCCGGAGATTTATCTGGAAGAAAGCGGTCATATCGAATTTGGCAACAGCCGTTTAGATTTTATTTTTGCGCCCGGTCATTCGCCCGCTCATTTATGTTTTTATAGCAAAGCTGATAAGTTTGTTATTGGTGGCGATGTTTTATTTTATCAAAGTATTGGCCGTACAGATCTCCCGGGAGGAAATCATGATCAATTGCTAAAAAGTATTCGCGAGAATTTATTTACTCTTCCCGATGAGGTTAAAGTTTATCCCGGACACGGGCCGGCTACAACTATTGGATTTGAGAAAGTGAATAATCCATTTTTAAATTAAGGTGTTGTGCAAATACCAGAATTTTATAAAATAGTATCTTAGCACACCTCATGAGAGTTTCCACCTACATCGCCCGCCGGTATTTATTTTCCAAAAAATCTGTCAACGCAATTAATTTCATATCTGGAATTTCTATGCTTGGCGTATTTGTGGGCAGTGCGGCATTAATTATAATACTATCCGTTTTTAATGGTTTTGAAACTCTTGTTCTATCGCTTTACAACACGTTTAC
>JBDTLL010000044.1:0-12754 GCA_039934815.1 Daejeonella sp.
TGATAATTCTCTATCAGGCTTACCAATTCCTTGGCAACTATAGATTGTTGAATATCCGGCTTCAGATTAGTAGAACCGGCAACATCAGTAGCTACACGTGGTTCAGCTTTACAGGCAAGAGCCGCAAAAACAAATAATGCAAGATATATTTTCTTTAACATTTCTTTAAAAGATTTTAAATCCATCTAATTACAAGTATCCAATTTGGTACCAAAGTTCTAAATTAACTAAAAATGCCACAGATTTAAACTGGCATTGTCTGTAACATGTTTGTTTTCCCTCAAACACATTCATTCTGTCAGGTTTACCGGCAAAATTCATTACAGACGTTCAGATAATTAAGCTATTAACTCCCATAAATATTATTAATTATTGCTTGGAGTATTTTTTACACAGCAATGTTTCACCGAAAAATTTTTTTTTGGCTAATAAACTTTAAAAACAGAAAGTAAATTGACAAGCAATAAAGATGGTAACCTAAAGAACGTTAAAGAAATTATATTCCAGTCTTACCAGATACATATTCTTTGTCATCCGTGTCATGTTGCTCCAAAGTTCAACTCGTTTAGAAAGATCTATTCTGGTTGTGCTGTTTAATATTAATTGAATAGCCGGAGCAACTTCCATAAAGTTTTGTGACCTCCCGGGATTTGATTTCCCTAAAAATTCAACATAAAGGTTAAGATTTGGTTGCTTATAGCTTGTGTAAACTTTTGGATAAGCGAGGTAACCGGTAGAAAAAGTATAAGCAATAGAATTATCCGGCAAATCAATTCCAGACATAGGTTCTCCACGATTATCCAAGCGTTTGTTATAACTAACAGAACCCGACAATGCCACTCTATGCAAAAGTTGAGTCACAACCAAACCTCCCTGCAAACCACTGTTATCACCTTCCAAATTTATTTCGTCTGCGTACGCTGGATTTTTAATGTCCGAAAAACGCCCGTAAACTGCTGCCCGAAGATGCTTTTTAATACTGTCAATTGTAAAGAATCTATATTTTGCATATAGACTGTATCCTTCAAACTTCTGATTTGCTTGATAAAAATCAGAAACATAGGCGCTGGTATGAACCATCAGATTTTTGCTAACACCAAACATAATTTCGGGAACAAACCTGGACTGAAATTGAGGTTTGAAAATGCCTTCATTTGCCAATCTGATACCAATAGAATTTTTAGCCATATTGCTGGCCGGCTCGGTAGAAACGTATAATTCCTGCGACATTGCAGAATAGCTGCAGAGCAGAAATAAAAATAAAATTTTAGCTTTCATTTTAGAGTATAAAAATCCGGATATAGCCTGAAAGACTATATCCGGAATAGAAAATAAGTCTGTTTAAATTGTTAAATGAAACACTTTTGCATCTCCCATAACGCCCGTTTTGTAGCAGGCATATTTGGTTTGAGATGCAAATTTCTTGAAATCATTTGCAGAAATAAAATCCTTATTTATAACGGTTACTTTAGTTTCTCCGTTCAGCGTTTTGGAAGGAACATTCATAAAATGGAAAATGTCATTTCCATATTTATAATGAAAATCATTACTCACTTTAACGTCTTTAAAATTAAAAGTCGCTACCAGTTTACTTACAGAAAAACCCGCATCTTTAACCTTCTTTTTGATCATATCCAGATCTACTGCAGCGCCTTTTTTGAACGTTAAAACATAAATGTTTTTATTCAAATCGGGCTTAATATCACTGATAAAATCTAGTGTTTTTAATGATTTCTGCGTGGCCAACTGGCACATGGAGCAAGTTAATCCGCTTACTTCTACATCGGCCTTAACAAACTGAGCTTTAACGGTTGTTGCACTTATAAGAATTGCAAAAAATGCAATTACGATTTTAAAATTTTTCATTTGAATATAATTTGATTTTAATTGATGATGAAGCTTCGCTATGCCAAAGCACAATTCATTTGGTGTTGTGTGCTGTTGCGCATGGAAGTTTCATTTTGATATTTTTTGAATAGGATAAAATTATCGTGAAATACGAAATTTAATCGCTAATGCGACAAAACAATAATCAAAAAATCAAATTAGAAAAACGCAGTTTTTTATGATAAGAGGAACGGACCTTTCGGGAGGACCACGATCAGAAAACGTATTGATAAATACCGGTTCAGAAAAGTTATTAAATCCGAAAGATCGCGGAAGCAAAAATAAATTTAAACTTTTTGCCGCGGGAATATTAGAACTTAGTAGGGCGTGTTGCTGATCAGAAACTTTTAAAGAAATATGCTCGTTATTGCAACAGCCTTTTTTTGAATCTTCTTTAATTTTCACACCGCAGCAATCTTCTTTAGCAAATGAATTAAAATCTATGCCCGAAAGAGTTTCACCGCAAAAATGAAAATTCATTGCCAAACCCGCTGTTGCACTTAAATACAGCAAAAGAAAAGAAAATATGGCAATTCGTTTTTTCACGCTCACAAAAATACATTTATTCTGATAGTAATCAATTTTCCCCTGTCACGCTGGTATAAAAATAAGGTCATAAAAAAACCACCCTGTTAGAGGTGGCTTTATGTGATAAGGTTTATTCTATTTATTGAGCAGATTTTGCTTCTTGTTTCATTTTATCATTTGCAACAATAACAATCTCCACACGACGGTTTTGAGCTCTACCTTCAATAGTAGTATTATCAGCAATCGGCTCAGCTTCACCACGACCTTGAGTAGTTAAACGACCGGTTGAAATTCCCTGAGAAACAGTGTAAGCTTTTACAGCTTCTGCACGTCTGTTAGATAAACGCTCATTGTAAGCATCAGAACCTGTATTGTCTGTATGACCAATGATCAAAATATTTGTTTCCAAATTATTCTTCATTGATGTTGCAAGAGATTCGATATTGCTTCTCGCCGCAGTTTTTAACTGAGACTGATCTACATCGAATAAAATACCTGAATCAAATTTTACTATAATTCCTTCGCCTTCGCGGATAACTTCTGCATTTGGAACTGTTTTCTGAATTTCAGCAGCCTGGCTATCCATTTTACGACCGATATATGCACCGGCGGTACCACCAATTGCGCCGCCAATAATGGCTCCAACTGCTGTGTTACCAGCTTTTTTTCCAATAATTGCACCAATTGTACCACCTGCAGCAGCACCAATACCGGCTCCTTTTTGAGTTTTTGTTAATGAACTACAGCCAGTTATTAAAAATGCTGAGGTTGCTACCGCTACTGCAAGAGTAGCTATTTTGTTTTTTGTAGTTTTCATCTTTGTATAAAGTTAATCTGATTAATATAATTCAAACTCGGTGCCAAATATGTTTTTATCAGCAAAGAACGTAATTTTAAAAAACTTTAGTGTATGGAGAATAGAAAGAGTGTTAGTATTTTAGGTTGCGGCTGGTTAGGTTTAGAACTGGCTAAATCATTAATTGCTGAGGGCTGGAAAGTTAAAGCTTCCACAACAAGTGTAGAAAAAATATCTCAATTAGAAGATTGTGGGATTGAAGCGTATTTAGTACAATTTAACGCTAATAATAAACCCGACCTTAATAAATTTTTAGATTCGGATGTTCTAATCATTTCCATTCCTCCCGGGAGGAATAATCCCGATGGACAAAACTCCTATCAAAATATGCTGGAAATTCTTACCAGTTTACTACCCGAAAGTAAAATAGCGAAGGTTATTCTGGTAAGTTCTACTTCAGTTTACGGTGATGTGAACAAGGAAGTAACAGAAGCAGATCTGCCGCAACCAGATACAGATTCGGGTAAATTATTACTAAATGCGGAGCAGCAATTTTTAGCGCTTAATAACATCAAAGTTGTAATTGTGCGGCCGTCCGGTTTAGTTGGAAATGATCGTTTTCCCGGGAAATTTTTTACTGGAAAAACAAATATCCCAAATGGATTAAGTCCGGTAAATATGATTCACAAAACGGATATATCCGGAATTATTAAAAAGCTGGTAAACGATGAAAACGCAGATGGAATATACAATGCATGTTCACCAAATCATCCGGTAAAAAAAGATTTTTATGCGCTTGCCGCGAAAAAAATAAATCTCAATCCTCCCGGGTTTTTAGATGAAAAAGTCAAATGGAAAACCGTTAAAAGTGATCGCGTAAAGCAGGAATTAAATTATGATTTTGTTTATCCCGATTTAATGGAATGGTTAAAATCTTATCAAATCAGCAATTAATTATTCAACACTCAAAACAGAAAAATACTGCTCCAATTCTTCCAGCGTATTCTTATTTGTTTGAATATCCTTAATTATTTTTCCTTTTTCCATTAATAAAATCCGCTCACAAACATCCGTTACATGGTTCAAATCATGACTTGAAATTAAGGTAGTTAAGTGCTTTTCGCTGTTAATTTTACGGATCATATTTTTCAACCTGATCTGAGTACTCGGATCGATATTCGCAAAGGGCTCATCAAGCATTAAAACTTCCGGATTTTGAATTAGGCAGGCAGCAACGCCAACTTTACACTGATTTCCTTTGGACAGATCACGAATGTATTTTCCCTTTTTGATGATCTCTCCATTAAAAAAATCAGAGAAATTCGCAAGCTCCGCGTCTATATGTGCTTTGCTTAAATTGTGCAAACCGCCAATGAAATAGAAGTACTCTTCGGGGGTTAAATAATCAATCAGAAATCCTTCATCCAAAAAAGAAGCGGTATAGGTTTTCCAATCGTCAGAATCAGCAACGTTTTGCTCCCGCGATAAAACCTCCCCTTTTTCCGGCCTGATCAAATCTAACATCATTCTGAAAAGTGTGGTTTTACCGGCTCCGTTGTTTCCAACCAAACCAACTGTTTCACCTTCATTAATAATCAAATCGGGAATGTTAACAACAGTTACTCCGTTATATATTTTCTGTAAATTTTGAATCTTTATCATGTTCTGGTTTAAACTCCAAATTGCGTTAAATGATGGTCGATATGTTTGTAGAGCATATTATTCCATTCTTGTTGTGTTAATTTCCCGAAAGAATGTGACTCTTTCCCATCAAAATATCTTCCGCCCAATTCCTGTGTTCGGAGAATATAATCAGTTAAGCGCCGCTTCTGCTTTTCAAAATCCTGATCGACTTTCACTAAAAATACCGGCGCTGTCGGGCTACTTTGTTTATAACCTTTCTCGCCAACCACTTTATTTTTAACAAGCAGTTTCAGAATAAATTTCATTACCGGATTGGGCTTGGAGTGAATGTTATCGTAAATCAATTCATAAGTTACATTGCAATGCGCAAGCATTTGCGCAACCCGCATTTTGCCCCAATTTGGCTGCGAATCAGGCGTCAGATTATTTATCCGATTTAACAATTCATCAGCAACAGCTTTATCAAATACATTTTTCATACTCTTAATTATTTATCTCTAAAGCCTTCGGCAATTTTATATCGGTTTGCCTCAAAATTGTCGATCAGTAAATCCAACCAATATTTTCGGGTGATGATAAATGCTAAACCAATAATACCAACCGCTGCCGTTGCCACACTTTCATATCCAAGCCAGTAAATTGGGAAGAAGATAACGAACGGACCAAGCAGTAAAGGAATAGATAAAATCCACTGACTTGCGCCCACTCCCTGCCAGTTAAATGAAGCACTTTTAGAAAGATCAATCGCTTTAAAATTACGATTTGCAAAATATAAAACCAGTGTGGTGTTTACGCCCACATTCCATAAATACATTACGCTTTGCATAATCACAATTCGCCACCCAAAATAAACATAAGGCAGAGTAAGAATCAAATTAACGGTTGCAAAAAGTGTAAACAACAGAAATTTAGACTTGAAAAAATCTACAAATTTAATTCGGTTGGCCATTAGCCCATCAAAATGGCTGCTTTGCCAGCTAAACATAAACTGCCCGTAATTAATAATGAATATACCGGTCATCAAAAGGCCGCAAAATATGGGTGCAAAAAAGTTTTGTCCGCCGCCCAGCCTGGGGTTGGTGTAAAATAATATCCCATAAAAAATAAACAGAAAGCTTTTGATTACAGCCGATTTAGAACGTTTATTCCGGATTATCAGTTTCAATTCTGTTGCAGCCAAATCTCCTGCTACGCCAAATCTATTTAAAAAGGGAATTTCTGTACTCGACTTTTGTTTGGATGCCGAAGAATGTAGTTCATCCAAATATAAATTCCTCCTGAGATAAAAATAATTGATCGCAAAAATCGCCAGAAAAGGTATTAGAAAAAGAAAACTAATTAGCGGATTTGCAATTATTGACTGAAAAATTTGAGCAGAAAAATTAGAAATCGAGATGAGGTGCAAAGAAAAATCAACGTAGGCCAAACCGCCAATTGCAGCCAGAAAAACCAACATTAACCAAGCGTTTGCGTTTTCTTTCCTTTTCAACCAGAGACTGAAAAAGTGATTGAAAAATGTAAGAGCAGCAATAGCGAGTATAAATCCGGCGAAGACTGAAAACCCATATTGCGGCAAAAGAATTTTTACCAAAAATGGAACAGTTAACAGAAATGGAGCCAGATTAAAACCGGACCATAATGAGATAAACGATAGATAATTAATGATTTGACTTCGCTTGATTGGCAAATGTAAATAAGGCTTTACACGCAGTGTTGGCAGTTCCTGAAACTGATAGCGCAATAACAGATCGAACAAAAAATAGTAAAGCAGTAAGCCGCTGAATGATTTTATGATTTCTTTCTGCGGGAAAATTTCCTCGAGAATTTTATCCATAAAAAACGAAAGCGCAAGCAGATTTAACAGAATATATAAAACGAAAATCCCCAGAATTACCTGAACAATTATACTTTGGCTTGTATTTTTAGATCTCCAGAAAGCTTTCCACTGCTGCTGAATCAGAGTTATTGTCATGGGCTGAAAGTAAGAATTTTGCGGCGGAAATATCAACAAAGGGAATTATCAAATCTTTAATCAGATTTAATACTTATATCTTTTTTTCCAAAGAGATTTTAAACGTTCCCTGATCTTATCCTCAGCGGGATTTTTGCCCGGATCATACAGAACATTTCCGCTTAATTTTTCCGGGAAGAACTCCTGATCGGAAAAGTTATTTTCAAAATTATGGGAATACTGATATTCTTTACCGTACCCAATATTCTTCATCAGTTTGGTGGGCGCATTTCTGAGATGCAATGGCACAGACTGATCGCCTGTTTTGTTGACCAGATCCTGAGCTTTGGCAATGGCCTGATAACTGGCATTGCTTTTTGCAGATGAGGCCAGATACGTAACCGTTTGCGATAGAATAATCCGCGATTCTGGCCAGCCGATTACATTTACAGCCTGAAAACAGGTATTTGCAAGCAGCAAAGCATTGGGATTTGCGTTACCAATATCTTCTGACGCTAAAATCAATAAACGCCTTGCAATGAAACTGGGATCTTCTCCTCCGGCAATCATACGTGCCAGCCAGTAAACTGCAGCATTGGGGTCGCTGCCGCGAATGGATTTTATAAAAGCAGAAATAATATCGTAATGCTGTTCCCCGGCTTTATCATAAATAGCCATGTTCTGCTGAACACTTTTCAGCACCAGCTCATTGTTAATACTCAGAGCCTTTTTATTTGAGGCATTGATAACCAGCTCAAGCACATTTAATAATTTCCGGGCATCACCGCCCGATAAACGCAAAAGCGCTTCATGCTCTTTGATCTCTATTTTTAGCTGCTTTAAATATTCATCTTTTTGCAGGGCCGTGTGAATCAGCGAAAGCAGTTCCTCTTCTTCCAGATTTTTAAGGATATAAACCTGGCATCGCGAAAGCAAAGCTGAGATAACTTCGAACGATGGGTTTTCTGTTGTGGCGCCAATTAAAGTAACTAATCCGCGTTCTACAGCTCCTAATAAAGAATCCTGCTGCGATTTTGAAAAACGGTGAATCTCGTCAATAAATAAAATGGGGAGATTCTCATTTTCTTCTTTCAGTTTAGCTGCTTTTTCAATTACTTCCCGAACATCTTTTACACCAGAATTGATGGCGCTCAGACTAAAAAACGGTCTGTTGAGTTGATTAGAAACTATAAACGCCAGTGTGGTTTTACCCACTCCGGGCGGACCCCATAAAATTAATGAAGGCAGATTTCCACTTTCAATGGCCTTCCGCAAAATAGCATCTGTTCCAACCAAATGTTGCTGCCCAACGTATTCATCCAGGTTTTTTGGACGCATACGTTCTGCCAATGGTGGGATAGTTGCCATTTGTTAGTATTTAGTACAGAGTTTTAGAACTCAACAGTTCTTAATTAAAAATTCTTAATTCTTAATTCTATTAAATTCCTACTTCTTTATCCTGATAAGATTGAACCTGTTCTAAAGCATTTGCCACAGAATCGCCAATAATAGTAAGGAAAGATCCTTGTTCCGCACGGTCAAGCGCAAATTTAAAAGCCTCTTTGCCTTCGTGAATCATTTCCACTTTCATTTCTGGTTTAACTTCATGGATACCTTCTTCCAGTAAACTCACAATATTTTCGCGGGTTCTGCCACGCAGATATTTCTCCTGACAGATTATAATTTCATCAAACATGCGGGCAGCAATACGACCAATTTCGCGTAAGTCATCATCTCTTCTATCGCCTGTGCCTGAAATTATTCCGCTATGCTTAGTAACATCAAGTGTTGCTAAGAACTCTCTGATTCCGTTTAATCCATCCGGATTGTGCGCAAAATCGATCATGATTTTGAAGTCCTTCAGTTCAAAAATATTCATCCTACCGGGAGTTTGTGCCGCCGACGGGATAAATGTTTCGAGTGATAAACGGATATCCTGAATTTTAAAACCCCAGACAAAAGTTGCCAAACTAGCAGCCAGCGCATTTTGGGTCATAAAACTTACTGTTCCGTTGAACGTAATTGGAATGTGAGTCACTTTTGCGATTCTGATTTTCCAGTCGCCTTTTTTGATAGTGATAAAACCGTTTTCATAAATCGCGGCAACGCCACCTTTACGGCAATGCTCTCTGACTACCATATTCTTTTCGTCCATGGTGAAATAGGCCACATTGCAGCGTGCAGTTTTCCCCATCTGCACGCAATATTTATTGTCGGCATTTAAAATTGCCCAACCATCATTTCTAACTGAACCAACAACCACGCCTTTAACACGAGACAAATCTGACAGCGTATTGATATCCGAAATTCCTAAATGATCTTCCTGAATGTTTGTTACTACCGCTATATCGCAGGAGCTAAAACCCAGTCCTGAGCGAAGGATTCCACCTCGGGCAGTTTCTAAAACGGCAAATTCTACAGTAGGATCTTTCAGTACAAATTCGGCACTTACCGGGCCGGTAGTATCCCCTTTAAGCATCATTGAATTTTGAATATACACCCCGTCTGAGGTGGTAAACCCAACACGATAGCCATTATTTTTTACAATATGTGATATTAAACGGGTGGTTGTAGTCTTTCCATTTGTTCCGGTTACGGCAATAATCGGAATTCTGGCTGATTTCCCGGGAGGATAAAGCATATCTAAAACCGGAGCGGCAACGTTTCTGGGCAAACCTTCACTCGGCGCCAGATGCATTCTGAAACCCGGAGCTGCATTAACTTCTAAAACAACACCGCCGTTTTCTGTCAAAGGCTGTGTTAAATTATTGGCCATGATATCTATTCCGCAAATATCTAAACCAACTATACGGGCAATACGCTCGCAGATAAAAATATTCTGCGGATGCACCATATCGGTTACATCAATGGAAGTTCCACCGGTACTTAAGTTAGCAGTTGATTTTAAATAAATCACTTCCTTACTATTCGGAACACTTTCCAAAGTGTATTCTCTTTTTTCAAGAAGGTCTAACGTATCACGATCAACGGTAATTTCTGTTAAAACATTTTCATGTCCATAACCTCTACGCGGATCATGATTTTCTATATCAATTAATTCCTGAATCGTATGTTCGCCATCTCCAATAATATGAGCAGGCACACGCTGTGCTGCTGCAACCATTTGATTATCAATTACCAAAACCCGGAAATCATATCCGGTAATAAACCGTTCTACAATAACGCGGTTAGAATATTTTTGTGCAAAAGCAAACGCTTCAATGGCTTCCTCGCGGGTTTTCACATTTATAGTGGCACCTTTACCATGATTCCCGTTTAACGGTTTAAAAACCAGTGGAAATCCAACTTTAGAAAGCGCCTCTTCAAGACCTTCCATATTTGAGATGGTTAAGCCTTTTGCAACCGGAATTGCTTGTTCCTGAAGCATCCGCTTGGTTTCATCTTTATTTCCGGCAATATCAACAGCTATGCTGCTGGTTTTATCGGTCATGGTAGCTCTAAAACGAACCTGATTTTTTCCATAACCTAACTGAACAAGCGAGCTGGAATTTAAGCGAATGAATGGAATACGGCGTGCCACGGCTTCGTCTACAATGGAACCTGTACTGGGACCGAAACGCTCACGCTCACGCATCTTTTTCATTGCCATGATATCTTTTTCCAGGTCATATTCTTCACCTGATATCAACGCTTCGGCAATTCTGACAGAAGCTTCCGCGGAATATACCCCTACAGATTCTTCTAAATAAGAAAATACAACGTTGTAAATTCCGCTTGTTTTTGTTTCGCGTGTTCTGCCAAAACCGGTTTCCATCCCCGCAAGGGTTTGAATTTCTAAAGCAATATGTTCAATTACATGACCCATCCATGTTCCTTCGTCAATCCTTTCAAAAAGCCCACCCTCATAACCGGGAGAACAGCGATGTGATTGTAAGGAAGGAAGTAACTGCTCTATCCTTTCTCTAAATCCCGGAATTTTGTTGGTTGGGCTTTGCTCCAGATCCTCAAGGTCCAAACGCATTTGAATTAATTTTTTTCTACGCACCGACCAAATATTCGGACCTTTTAAAACTTGTATTCCAAGGATTTTCATTTTTATTTAATTGTATTTTTTATGGCTTTGAGACTATTAACAGCAAAATATCAGCTTTGATTTGGAAATTTTTTCTGCACGGTCGTAATTATTCTCTTATCAAATTTATGTTATTGCAGACTTTACTCTTTTAATTTCCAGAATAATAAAAATAATTGAAACGGCAGAACGCCTGATTGATTTTCAATTACGTTAGCACGAGACATTTTCATGTTTTATATGGAATGGTTGTTGAAGTAAAAACTATAAGTGTAAACCACGGTCAATATATAAAGTTTTTTTGTGGATAAGTTTTAAAAGTAAACTTTAAACTTACTTCATGTAATTATATATTTGAAATAATTGAAATAAAATTAACACCATTATGGTTCCAAAGGGCAAACTCGTTA
Source organism: Daejeonella sp. (assembly GCA_039934815.1). Classification (GTDB taxonomy): domain Bacteria; phylum Bacteroidota; class Bacteroidia; order Sphingobacteriales; family Sphingobacteriaceae; genus Daejeonella. Next base: position 11,250 of record JBDTLL010000044.1, read on the forward strand.
TTATAGGAGGTGCAGTTGATCTGGGAAGTTCATTAAGTTTTAACGAAAATATCAGCCATCCACATTATATTAAATTTTTTGAAAGAGGAATATTAAGAAGGATAATTACAGAATCAGCAAAACAGGAAAATTCTGTCGTTGAAGTGATAACCACCGCGTCACAAATTCCGGATATTGTTGGTCCGGAGTATATCAGCTCATTTAATCAGCTGCAGATTAACAATGTAAATGTGCTTTCTATCCAGTCCCGCGAAGACGCAAATAACCCTGAATATCTGGACCGTTTGGCAAAAGCAGACATCGTTATTTTTAGCGGCGGAGATCAGCTGCGCTTAAGTTCAATATTTGGTGGCACACAATTTTTAGCAGGTCTAAAAAAGAAATACCTGGAGGAAGATTTTCTAATTGCGGGAACATCTGCCGGCGCAGCGGCTGCTTCAACAAATATGATTTATCGCGGTAGCAGTAGCGAGGCTTTAATTAAAGGCGAAGTGCAAATGACTGCCGGCTTGGGATTTTTGGACGGAGTTATAATTGACACACACTTTGTACAACGTGGCAGAATTGGCCGCTTATTTTATGCTGTAGCCAGCAATCCCGGTATGCTTGGGATTGGTTTGGGCGAAGATGCCGGTTTACTGGTAACCGAAGGAAACTGCATGGAAGCAATTGGTTCCGGCTTAACCATTTTGGTTGACGGCAGATATATTAGCGAAACCAGTATTTATGACGTAGAAATGGGTTCCCCGGTTTCAATTGATAACTTAAGGGTTCATGTGATGTCTATTTTTGATAAGTATGATCTTCACTTGCATGAATTATCAATCAAAAAATCTGTCAAAGTTGAAAATAACGTTTTCCTGAAAGTAAAAGATTAGAATCCCTTAAATGAATCCCAAAATTATAATACATGGTGGCTTTTTCAGCGAATCGCATACCAACCAACAGGTAAAAGAGGCCAAGCAAAATGCCTTAAAGGAAGTAGCCGAAAAATCTCATTCTTATTTACAAAATCATACTGCGTTGGAAACCGTGGTTTATGCGGTCTCACTTTTAGAAGATTGCGATTTGTTTAACGCTGGTCTGGGTTCGCAAATTCAGAGCGACGGAAAAATTAGATTGAGCGCTTCTTTAATGGACGGCGTATCAAAGAAATTTTCGGGGGTAATCAATGTTCAGAATGTAAAAAACCCAATTCAGGTTGCAGAAAAACTAATTGGTTTTGAAGACACTGTTTTAAGCGGTAATGGCGCTTTGGACTTCGCCAGAAATCATGGCTTTGAACATTACAATCCGGAAACGGAACAAAGGCGTAATGAATATTTGGCTAAAGTTGAACAATCTGCCCGGGTTGGTACCGTAGGATGTGTGGCTTTGGATTCCGATGGGAAATTAGCGGCTGCAACTTCAACCGGCGGTAAAGGTTTTGAAATTCCGTCGCGTGTAAGCGATTCAGCAACTGTTGCCGGAAATTACGCCAATGATTTTGCAGGAATTTCTTGTAC
>JBDTLL010000045.1:0-12551 GCA_039934815.1 Daejeonella sp.
CCCTTCGGTCCCATTTTTTTAGGTGTATGGCAATTGCCGCATCCCATAGAAAGAACTAAATGTTCTCCCCATTTTACCTGATTACCATAACCACCGTTATGTCCAACCATCGTGCTGTCATTTTGATGAAGTTCGACTGTTTTGTCGTTTGCACAACGCGATAAAACCAAAATTACGGCTAACAGAAAAAGACTGGAAAAAGTAACCGGATTTTTCATAATTGATTGGATTAATTAAGTATTCTTAATAAAAATATCACTAATAAAATCCAGATACAATCTCTCAAAATAAATTGTACGCAAGCATTAATTTTAAAACTTCCATTATTGACTTTTGTGCTTTGAGAAAGTGTATTCCAGCAGAATTCAAAAAAAGTAATCTAAAAATTGTTACTTCTGGGAAGAAAGTGTGAACTCTTCTTTTTAATAATTAAATCTGAAAAGAGAATCTCCATTAAATGTTTTTCACAAAAAAATGGAAGAGATCTATCGCTAAAACTAGCTTTAAAACTCTTCCATTCTTAAAAATTTACAGAATCAAATTCTGATAATCAATAAAATATTCCCCAAATTAAAGCGGAACTTTAATTACTCGCTAACAATTTTAATGAGCGTTCCGGGAGCAACTTTATCTGTTAATTTCATCCCGTTTAGGATTGCTAATTCATTTAATCTTTTATCTGTTGTATTATTTGCTTTTAAAACTTGTTGTAAAGTCTGAGTAGAGCTAACAGTTTTCAATCTGATGCGTTCCGGCTTTTTGTTCAGTTTAGCTGCATCAGTCAATACTCTGAAGTTTTGCATTGACGAAGTAAATAGTGGAACATAATTATTAAAGGAATTTGAACCCGTTACGCCAATCATCAGGTAATTCAAATCGCCATATTGAATAATATAGGATAATGTTCGAACGACTTCCTGAGATTGTTGCTGCTGTTGTTGGTTTGGATCCGGTTTTAAATCTGCAACCATCGCGATAGCATTTAAACCATTTACAGTAGTTTGCTTAGACTCTAAAGCCTGTAAATTGTACTGCTGCAACACAGCACTTGCCGATTCCTGTAAGGTTTTACCCGGAGCCAATGTCAGCATCATCATTGCTTTTCCATCTTTAGGCGCCATTTGAAAACGTTGCGGAGTATTTTGATACGACCAGCTTGTTGGTATTGGAAATTGGAATTTTAATACCGGGTGATAAAAAATGTTGTTTTCTACAAAACCTTGTTTTGGATCTTCACCATAAATTATTCCGTCTATTTTTTTAAGGTACGAATTGCGGTTAATTTGCGCATTGGTCAGATTTAATTTCTTTTTCCACTCTGCCGCAGCCTTACTCACAGCTATATGTCTGTCGCCGGGATTTGGGTGGGTAGATAGAAAATCCGGCAATCCGGCATTGCCACTTTCGGCTGCCTGTCTTTCTAAAGTTGTAAAAAACTCTGCCATCTGCTCTGCATCAAAGCCAATTTTAGACGAATACTCTGTTCCCAATTGGTCGGCCTCACGCTCAGCATCACGACCAAATTTTAAGAATAACAGACCCAATCCCTGAGAAGCCTGATCTGCAAACTGGGCTAAATTTGGCGCAAGAACCATGGTAGTAATTAAACCAATCTGACTAAGTATCGCATTCCGCTGTTGCACTACCGAGTGCCTGGCAGTTATATGCCCTATCTCATGACCTAAAACTCCCGCAAATTCAGCTTCGTTATTAAAATTGGCCATAATTCCACGGGTAAAATATACATAACCTCCCGGGATGGCAAAAGCGTTCAAAATATCCGAATCGACTATTCTAAAGTTATATTCAAGATTTGGCCGATGCGAAATCGCCGCCATTTTTTTACCCTCGGCATTGATAAAAGCTTGCAGTTCCGGACTTTCATACAAACCATATTGAGCTATAATTTGTGGATCCGCGTCTTTTCCCATCGCAATTTCCTGGGCTTCAGACATTAGAACCACTTGTTTTTTCCCGGTAACCGGATTTACGGCACAACTGCTTAAAAACAGTGCCCCCGCAGCAAAACAGCTGAAGAATGTATTTTTTTTCATATTAAGGTTGATTAGACTAAGTTTGATTTATTAAGGTTGATTAGTTCGTATTATTAAGGACTGGAATTAACTTGCCCTTACTAATATTTACAAAGATGATACCAAACGATTTATTAGTAATATGGTGCAGCAGAACGGACTTTTTTTAAGTATAGAAGTGAAAAAAATTACGGTAACCGTAAGGTAATCAGCACAGTTAAACCTGAAATATTTTATTCCTTATGATAGAAAACTCTCTACGGCTAACTTTTAAAAAATTCAGCGAAAGCGATTTTGATAATTATTATAGTTTATGCGGGAGCTTTGAAGTAATGAAATTTATTACCGGAAAAGCATTAACTCTTGAAGAAACAAAGGCACGATTCAATAAAATGCATGAAATAAATAATGCAGATAGCAGGCTCGGTTTCTTTCTGGTACGAAGCCTGGAAAACAATCAATTTTTGGGCTTGGCTAAATTAATTGTTGCAGGGCCCGGAGAATTAGAATTGGGCTACTCTCTCCTGCCGGAGTTTTGGGGTCAGAATTTCGCTTCAGAAATTGCGGATCATCTAATATATTACTCCCATAATTTTCCCGAAATAAATAGTTTAATAGGAATTATAGATCCGGCAAACGAAATTTCCAGAAAACTTTTGGAGAAAAGAGGCTTTAAATCTTACGAAAGTAAAATTGAAAATAGCCGCAATGCAGAATACTTGAGAATGGAATTACCTGGAATTGATAATTAATCATTAAAATAAAAAAACCTGCTACATTTTTACATGCAGCAGGCTTAACTAATGTTAACCGTTAAAATCATTGTATCGGCATAAAAATAAACATGGTCTTCAACCGCACTAATCTTTCTCAAACCATCTCGCTCCTCGAAACTAAGCGATTTTTTAGTTACACCAATTATAACGCAAAGACGATCATGAGGGTTACGCTTAATTTAAAAAGACGTATACACGGAATAGAAAACGATTTTTCAAACCAAAGAAATTCACCGTATTTTTCCTGCCGTTTACCGAGAACTTGTTGCATATTGCCTAATACATGTTTGTACCCTTAATTTATAGCGTTAGTTTAGAATAAAATTTTTGAGATGATGCACAACTTTAGAAACAACAATAAGAAATCCGGTTCAATGGTGGCCGGACTGATACTTTTAGGAATAGGATGCTTGTTTCTGCTACGTAACCTGGATTTTATGTTTTTCCCGCGTTGGCTGTTTAGTTTTCCGGTATTATTGATAGCCATTGGGGCAATATTGGGTAGCAGAAAGGGGTTTAATCGCCCGGCTCCGCATATACTTATGTTTATAGGTTCCATTCTATTGTTCAATGATATATTTGACAATTCCAGGTTGACCTGGCCATTAGCAATTATTGCCATTGGCCTCTGGATCATTTTTAAACCAACACTTTATTCAAAAGAGAAAAAAGCTGAAGAATGGGATAAAAGAGTTGACAACTCTGAGCCGGCCGAAGCGGGTAACGACAGTTATTTCGGTAATAACACGCAAGATACTTCTCAGGATTGGCTAGACTCAACAAGTATTTTTGGCGGAATTAAAAAGAATGTAATTTCTCAGAATTTTAAAGGTGGCGATATTGTTAACATTTTCGGAGGCTCGGAATTAAATCTTACTCAGGCCGATTTTAAGGGCGTAATAAAACTTGAGGTTACGCAGGTATTTGGTGGAACAAAAATAATTGTACCCGCAAACTGGACCATCCATTCTGAAATGACCGCAATTTTTGGCGGTATTGAAGACAAGCGCCCAAAACTGGGAGCATTTAACAACGATAAAATATTAGTAATAAACGGAACCTCACTTTTTGGAGGAATTGATATCAGAAGTTTCTGATAATTGAATTCAGATTATTTTTTGTTATTCATTAATTATTTGCATTGGGTGATGAATCAATTATCATCCGCAAACAAAAAGAGTTTTGACACATATCAACTTCAGTAAGTTATTAAGCCTTTTATCCGTTTACGTTCTGGCGTGTATGCTTTTTCAGTTCATCATCCTGATCTGGTTTGGCTTCTCCGTAAAAATTGCATCAATGGATAGTATAATCAGCATCGCTTTGCTGTTTGCTTCCAGTTTAATGATCAGCAATACGCTAAAATATTACCGCCCGGAAGAAAATAAGTACAGCAATATTCTAATATGGTGTTTTCTGGTTTCCGGGGTTTGGCTGCTAGTAACGCATTATTTATTAAATTTTCTCATCCGCGAAGACGCTTTCTATGCGGAGTTTCTGTATAAATCCCTACCGGTGAGATTTTCTATTGGCTTTTTGCTAATCTGTGTAATGGCGTTAATTAGTGTATTGCTTTATACGCAAATGGATCAGAAAGAAATGGAAGCCAGAAAAGCGGAATCAGAAAAGCTTGCACGTGATGCAGAATTATACAATTTACGCCAGCAGCTCCAACCCCATTTCCTGTTTAACAGCTTAAATTCTATAACTGCCTTAATTGGCAGCAGGCCGGATGAAGCCAGAAAAATGATTCATCAGCTTTCGGATTTTTTACGCGGAACACTGAAAAAGGAAGATCAGCAACCGGTTTCTTTACAGGAAGAACTGGAACATTTGCAATTATATCTGGATATAGAAATGGTTAGATTCGGGCATCGTTTATCTACCGAAATAAGCGCAGATGAACAATGCAGCCAAATGAAAATTCCGCCCATGCTATTGCAACCTATTGTTGAGAATGCCATCAAGTTTGGATTATACGATACCACCGGAATTGTAAGCATAAAAATTAAAGCTAAATGCGTAAAAAACGAATTGCACGTGCAGGTGGAAAATCCATATGATCCGCAAACCACACGACCTAATAAAGGTACCGGCTTTGGACTAAGTGGTGTAAAAAGACGACTGCATTTACTGTTTGGAAGTACAGATTTATTGGAAACGATAGCAGATAGCCATATATTTACTACTATAGTTAAAATACCTCAATAGAAATCAAGCATGCGAGTAATTATTATAGATGACGAGCCTTTAGCCAGAATGGTTGTTAAAGATTATTTAAGTTCATTTCCTCAAATTGAAATTTTGCAGGAATGCAGCGATGGTTTTGAAGGTGTTAAAGCTATAGGGCAACATAAGCCCGACTTGATTTTTCTGGATATACAGATGCCTAAAATCAATGGTTTTGAAATGCTGGAATTATTGGATGAGCCGCCACCCGTAATTTTTACAACAGCTTTTGACGAATATGCCATCCGTGCTTTTGAAGAACACGCGGTAGATTATCTTTTAAAACCCTTCAGCAAACAACGGTTTGACAAAGCCATAACTAAATTTCTGGACCAATATCAAGCAACAGAATCGGTGCAAAACACCAAACAGCTGTTAGATAGTTTACCGTCATCATCTCCAAAAAATGAACGGGTGGTTGTTAAAACCGGAACCAAAATCAAAATCATTCCGATTAACGATATTCTATATCTGGAAGCTGATGATGATTATGTGAAAATCCACACTCACGAAGGTTCTTTTCTTAAAAATAAAACGATGGCCTATTTTGAGCAGATGCTTGACCCCAATCAATTTACAAGGGTTCACCGTTCACATATAATTCGCATTCAGGAAATTACCCGGATTGACCCGTACGAAAAAGAAAATCACATTGCTATTTTAAAATCAGGAATGAAAGTTCCCGTAAGTAAATCTGGCTATGCAAAGTTAAAGCAGAGTTTAGGTTTATAAATTTTAAGGAAACTTATTTTTTTTAAGTAACAATTTGTATAATTACGGCGTAACAAGTGGAAATTTAATCTAAGCGTTTCCAACTGAATTTGGGGGAGAATTTATAATTGGTATCAGAAAATCTATTGGCACAAGTTAGTTCGTGTGATTTAACTTTATTATTTAACCTTTCGACTGATCTTGTTTGCCAGGTTGAGGCAGACGGGTCAATATCAAAAGTAAATAAGAGAATTGAAGAAATTACCGGTTTTACACAGGCCGATCTTCCCTTAAGTTCCCTTACCTATCTGTTGTTACCGGAAGATCTCCATTCGGTTTTAAATTTAATCTCCGCCGCTAGCCCCAATCTTGAATTTACTTTTGAAACCAGTTTCCTTTGCAGCGATAATATCTATATCGAAGTAAAATGCAGAGCCATAAAAAACGTAAGCCAACAAACGTTTATCATTTCTCAGCTTGCTTATTCTAAAGTATCTCATGAGGAATTGGTTAAAAATGAAACCAAACTATTAGATTTTTCACTCGATCTTATTTGCGCAATAAATGCGAACAACTATTTTGTTGAAGTAAATAAAGCATCTAAAAATCTCCTTGGTTACAAAAGTTCAGAGTTGATCGGCAAAAAATATACAGATTTTATCCACCCTGATGATTTAGACGAAGCTCTACAGATTGAACTGAGCATGCAAGCCGGAGAGACAATTAATAGTTTCGAAAACAGATATATTCATAAAAACGGAAGTGTAGTTCCAATTTTGTGGACTGCCAACTGGGTAGAAACAGATAAAATATTTTATTGCGTTGGTCGCGAAGCTTCCGAAAGGAAAGAACAAAAAAGAGCCACAGAATTAAATGAACAACGTTTTAGAGCGCTGGTACAAAGCAGCTCTGATTTAATTGCAATTTTAACCAAAGAGGCAATTTATAGCTATGTAAGTCCAACCGTTTCGCATATTCTGGGCTACGACGCTACATTCTACATCGGGAAGAATAAATTCTCTTTCATTCATCCGGAAGATAAAAATTATTTGCTTGAAGTATTTGAAAAAATCAGCCAGAATTATAAGCTCGAATTAAGGCCTTACCGCGTTTGTGATTCCAATGGAAAATGGCATTGGCTTGAAACGGTTATGACCAACTTACTTGATGATCCGGCCGTAAATGGCATTATCATCAATTCCAAAGATATTACCAACAGAAAGCAAATTGAAGATGAACGAACGCATTTAAGTTTGCGTTTAAATCACCTGATTGAAAATAATAACGATGCATTATTTACGCTGAATGAAGATTGGATAATTACTTCTTTTAACAGTGTTTTCCAAAATTTCAGACAGCTGCCATACGAAGATTTAATTTATGCCAATTTATGGGATGTTTTTCCGAACGGCAAGAATTTGAAATTCTATCCGGAATTTAAAAAATGTTTTGAGCAGAGTATTCCGGTACATTTTGAAGAATATTCAGTCCTATACAATGTTTGGTTCGACGTAACTGCTTATCCTTACGAAAATACTATCACTGTTTTTTTAAAGGATATCAGTAATTTAAAAAACCAACAGTTAACTCTGGCTCTGGAGAAAAAAGTGCTCGAGATGAACATTTCCTCGAATTTCACCTTAAAAGAAACAGTAGATTTCTTATTAAAGGGAATAGAAGAAATTTATCCCGGTATGAGTTGCTCGGTTTTAAAACTAAATTCCAGCGGAAAAAATGTACAGCATTTATCTGCCCCTTCCTTACCAGATTCATATATCGAAGCAATTAATGGTTTAGAGATTGGTCCATTCGCGGGCTCTTGTGGATCTGCGGCTTACCATAAAAAACAAATTATAGTAAGTGATATAGAAAGTAGCGAATACTGGGCATCCTATAAAGAAATTGTGCTGCCATTTGGATATAAATCGTGCTGGTCTTTTCCTATAATCAATTCAAAGGGAAAAGTTTCTTCAACTTTTGCCATCTACTATAAGGAAGTTAAAGAGCCTACAGACTTTTTACTGAAATCTCTTGAAAGAGCGAGCACCATTTTGCAACTTTTAATTGAAAGTGCACGCAGTAAAAAAGATATTGAAGTTAGCAACGAACGCTATAAATATACCATCGCTGCTACAAATGACACCATTTGGGATTGGGATGTGATGTCAAATCAACTTTATCGTGGCGAAGGATTTGAACGATTTTACAACCAGAAAAGCGGCTTTGAATCTGATAGTTCCAAAAAATGGGAAGCCAACATCCACTCTGATGATCGTGTACGCGTGGTTAAAAGTCTGGATGAAATTATAAAAGATCCGGAACGTATTAAATGGAGAGAGGAATATCGCTATAAAAAAACGGACGGCAATTATGCAATAGTTGTTGATAAAGGTTACGTTATTCGCAATACAAATAAAAAGGCGGTTCGTATGGTTGGCGCCATGCAGGATGTAACCGAACGCAAAAAAAATACAGAAGAACTGCGTATATCTGAGGAGAATTATAAAATGCTTTTTTCTCAAAGTCCGAGCCCAATGTGGACTATTGATATTGAAAAGGGAAATTTTTCTATGGTGAACGATGCCGCATTAAAACTTTTTGGCTATAGCCGGGAAGAATTTTTAACTCTGGGGCCGAAACAAATTCATGCCCAGGTTGATCATGTAAGATTAAACAAGACTTTAAAAAGCGTTGCGTTTCACAAAAAAAATACATTAACCGGCGAGTGGCAGTATATTAAAAAAGATAATTCGGTAATGATTGGCGAAGTAATTTCAAACTTCTTTGAATTTAACGGAGGTAAATATCGCCTGGTTTCTATAAAAGATATAACAGAGCAGCGAAACGCACAACTTGAAATTATTGACCAGAATAAACGCTTAAGAGAAATTGCCCAAATTAGTTCTCACGAATTTAGAAAGCCTGTTGCCAGCATTTTGGGTTTGGTTAAGCTATTTGATAAAGAAGATCCTAATTCTCAGTTTAACAAAGAGATTATCGATTATCTGGATATAACGGCAAATGAATTAGATGTTGTGATTCATACCATTGTTAAAAAGACATGGAAAGAAGAAAATTAATTTTCCATTTCTACGCAAAGCGATTTTAACTTAACAAAATTTTCCAGGCCGTTTCAACATCTCCTTTATCGAGATATTTTTTCGCCTGCTCATGAATTTTATTCAGTCGGTCTTTTTCATCACGCGAAAGCGAGTTAAAAAAAGAATTGAATTCTGGATTTTCTTTCAAGGCTTCAATTTCATCCTGTCCCGGCAACTGCTCCACATTTCCCAACTGACCTAAATTATTTCCTGTTAAAACTTCAGAATATTTAATTTCGTCAGAGATTGAATCCACTCCAATGCCTTTGGTTCGAACAGGTTTGGCAACTTTAAACAAATTGTCTTTGGTTACGCGGCAATACCAATCGCCACCCAAACGGGCAACCAGATCAATTTTTTCCTGATCAATCTTGCCATTTTCGTCAAGAATTTCTTCACGGATATGCATGATTTTGATTTCCGCCAGAATCAAATTTCCTGCCCCAGCATTCTCTCCCAAAGAAATTACATCATTCACTACACATTCAAACTGTACCGGCGCTTCGGCAACACGAGGCGGTTTTACAAGCTCAGATTCAATCTGAGTAAAACCAGCTTTAACAAACTCGTTTACACCTTTTTCGTACTCTACACTCGCCAGCGAAGTTTGCTGCACCATATTGTAATTCACAATATTGATCACACACTCCGGCACTTCTAACACATTTTCTAAAGTATGCTTGGTTGTATTATCTCTTACTCGCCTTGCGGGAGAAAAAACACAGATCGGCGGATTGGTGCTAAACATGTTAAAAAAACTGAAAGGGCTTAAATTAATATTGCCGGCTTTATCAATTGTTGACGCAAAACAAATAGGACGAGGCGCAATAGCGTATTGTAAATAGTTTTGGAGCTCTGCCGTACTCAGATCAGAAATTTTAATGCTTAGCATGTTTGCTGGGATATTTCTAAAAACATATAAGGAAATATTAGCTCAATAAGTTGAACCAATATTTCCTTTGGGGGATATTTATTTTTTCTTTAAAGCCATGATTGAGAAATCAGAATCAGCTTTGCGGATTGTATTGCTTAATCTGCCCAAACCGGTAATTTCCATTTCAACAACATCATCAGGCTGTAGCCATTGTGGTTTAAAATTCGGATCGTTAAATAAACCGGTTCCGTTCAATTCCAGAAAACATCCGGTTCCAACCGTACCGGAACCAATCACATCGCCGGGTAAAACGTCAACGCCATAAGAGCAACGTTCTACAATTTCGGCAAACGTCCAGTCCATATCTCCTAAAGAGCCTGAAGAAACTTCAACTCCGTTTACCCAGCATTTCATCTTCAGATCATATCTGTCGCCAACATGGCCGTCTTTTGCCGGCACTTTATAATCCTGCAATTCGTCTGGAGTAACCAGCCATGGACCAATTACAGTTGAGAAATCTTTTCCCTTTGCAGGACCAAGATTCAATACCATTTCTTCCATTTGCAAAGCACGGGCACTCATATCATTCATAATCATGTAACCTGCAATGTATTGATCGGCATCGGCAGCTTTTATGTTTCGCCCTTTTTTCCCAATTACAATGGAACCTTCCAGCTCAAAATCTAATTTCTGGAAATGGTCCGGCATACATTCAATATCGCCGGGACCTTGAATAGCATTGTGGTTTGTAAAATAAAAAATCGGGTACTGATCAAATTCCGGGATCATATCTACTTTTCTGTTTCGGCGTGCAGCCGCAACATGCTGTCGAAACGCATATCCGTCTCTGCAGGATGTTGGATGCGGAACCGGGGCCAAAAGCTCAAAAAACACTTCTTCTTTGGCTTGAAGTTTACCTGCACCAATCTCCTCGTTTACTTTTTTTGCCCTTTCCATTAATTCTTCACCACCCTGCAAAAATTCATTCATAGAATCAGGAATTAATTTATCGCATGAATTAAGGTTGTAAATATGTCCGTTAACGGAGATGCCTAAATGTTCACGGTCTTCTGTTTTATAGGAAACTAATTTCATATGGTTTATTTAAGTAAAAGGATATCTTCAAAACTAATAAAAAAAACAGAGCCGCTGTAAACGGGCTCTCTTCATTATCCAACTCATAACAATATTAAAAGGCAAAAGGGTTAGATATTTTATTAAAAGATTTTTTTGCTTAAAAATCCTACCTTCGTTAAAGCATGAATCAACTAAATTACCATTTTCAAAAAATCATTTCGGTAATTGCCCTGGCCGCGTTCAGGTATTCGCTGCTATCCAAAATAGTTTTTGCGCAATATTCTTTCCAGCCAACGCAACGCTAAGCCAATTCAAAACACCTTTCATATTTAATCGTTAATTTTATACCGATTAATAAAATCCAATAATTTAAACTCTATGCCTATTTATCATACATTAGGTACCATTCCTCATAAACGTCATACGGTTTTTAGAAAACCTAACGGCGAGTTATATGCCGAAGAACTGGTATCTACAGAAGGTTTTTCCAGTTTATATTCGCTGGTTTACCATACGCATCCTCCAACAATAGTAAAATCTTTAGGCGAGCCTTATTCGGTGGAGCCAACAATAGCCCGCGAAAAACATTTGCGCCATACCAGCCTGATCGGTTTTAATATTAAACCCGAAAAGGATTATCTGGAAAGCCGCAAACCCGTTTTAGTAAATTCAGATCTTCATATTTCTCTTGCCGCTCCGCGGGAATCTATGACTGATTATTTTTACAAGAATAGTCAGGCGGATGAAGTGATTTTTATTCATGAAGGAACCGGAACCTTGAAAACAGGATTTGGTAAGATTAAATTTGAATACGGCGATTATCTGGTTGTTCCGCGGGGAACTATTTACCAGATGGAGTTTGATACCGAGCAAAACCGCTTATTTATTATAGAAAGCTTTAGTCCTATTCGTACGCCAAAACGTTACCGTAATGAATGGGGACAATTAATGGAGCATTCTCCGTTTTGCGAACGCGATATCAAACGCCCAACAGACCTGGAAACTATTGATGAAATTGGCGATTTTAAAGTTCTGATAAAAAAGCAGGGAATAATCTATCCGTACACTTACGGAACACATCCTTTTGATTTTGTCGGCTGGGACGGATTTCATTATCCATGGGCATTTTCTATTCATGATTTTGAACCAATAACCGGTCGTGTGCACCAACCGCCTCCGGTACACCAAACTTTTGAAGGACATAATTTTGTGATCTGCTCATTTGTACCGCGTAAATATGATTACCATCCGCAATCTATTCCTGCACCGTATAACCATAGCAATGTTGATAGCGATGAGGTTTTATATTATGTAGATGGCGATTTTATGAGCCGTAAAAGCGTAGTAAAAGGTCAGATCACTTTACATCCGGGTGGAATTCCGCATGGACCGCATCCGGGTACGGTAGAAAAATCTATTGGCAAAGAAAAAACAGAAGAATTAGCCGTTATGATAGACCCTTTCAAACCATTGATGTTAACAGATTACGCAATGCAAATTGAAGATGAAAGCTATCATACCAGCTGGCAGATAAATGTTGAATAAATTACCGTACACGAATTTTTATCCGCGTACAAAGAACAAATAAAATGGAAACACAAACATCAGAAACAAATACACTTACTACAGATTTTCTTCCATTAAACGGAACGGATTATGTAGAACTATATGTTGGCAACGCCAAGCAGGCGGCACATTTTTACAAAACTGCTTTCGGCTTTCAGAGTTTGGCTTACGCCGGACCAGAAAC
>JBDTLL010000046.1:0-12531 GCA_039934815.1 Daejeonella sp.
GTTTCGCGATTAATTGGAGCGCCTCCGGGATATGTAGGATACGATGAAGGCGGACAATTGACGGAAGCGGTACGTCGTAAACCATATTCTGTTGTTTTGTTAGATGAGATTGAGAAAGCGCATCCGGATGTGTTTAACATATTACTGCAGGTTTTGGATGACGGACGTTTAACAGATAATAAAGGCAGGGTGGTGAATTTTAAAAACACAATCATCATCATGACCTCAAACATTGGTTCTCATTTAATTCAGGATAACTTTAAAAATCTGGATGACGCAAACCGTGATGAAGTAATCGCAAAGACTAAAAATGAGTTGTTTGAATTGCTGAAGCAGACTATTCGTCCGGAGTTTTTAAACCGTATTGATGAATTGATTATGTTCACTCCGCTTAACCGCGATGAATTACGGGATATTGTAACGCTACAATTTAAAGGCGTTCAAGATACTTTGGCTGAAATGGGCATTCAAATCGAAGCATCTGATGAAGCTTTGGACTGGTTATCTCAATTAGGCTATGATCCTCAGTTTGGCGCCCGGCCTTTAAAAAGGGTTATTCAAAAACGCATTCTGAACGAACTTTCCAAAGATATTTTAGCCGGAAAAGTTGATAAAGACAGCAAAATAAGAGTTGATGTTTTTGATAATCAGTTTGTGTTTATGAACTCAAAAGACAAAGCTGAAGAAATTGCTGAAACTAAATAGACCTGAAAGCCGCTGAAAAGCGGCTTTTTTTATTGTCTGAGATAGTCAATTACCAGTAACCTGATGTCTGTTCGTTTATTTGCCGGTATATTTTCTTCCGGATAAATTTGCAGTATCTCCGGATTTTTCTCGTTCAGGAAATCAAGGTTTGTTTCATTTCCGGATAAAAGGAAATCCGTAAAGACAATTTTATAATCTTTATTTGGATCAACAGGCTCACCTTTAATTAACCAGGAATTGTCTTTGGTTAGAATAATATTACTGTAATGAAGAAATCCGCCAATGCCTTTATTTTTCAATCCGGCATCTAAAGTTTTAAGCAGTAAACTTCCTTTTATTTCCACTAAATGAACTCCTCCGCCGAAAGGCAAAGCTCTGATAATATCATATTGTGTTACCGGAGATTGTAAAATATCATCGAGACGAATTGAACCGGCGTTAAAAATTGCAGCATCGGCATCGCCGAAAGAAGTTAACATGGAATTGGCAATTAACCTGGTTAGATCTGTAGTTTTTGTTCTGATTTCAGATTCCCTTCCATCAAAAGTTCTACCATCAGAACTCAAAACTGCATTCGGATTAAATCCCACCGATTCAAAACTTTTATCGGCAATGCTATTCCATTTCTGAACAACAGAATTGACCGTGCTATCTATTGCAACTGAAGAATCGATCATTTTCAAATCTGTTTTAACAGTAACCTGATGCGTATTTTTATCAATATTTAATTTAATAATATAGGCAGACTTTGCATTTGCATGAGCTTTTGTAATGTATACATTTCCAACTTTTTGAATGCGCATATCATGTTCATGGCCGCCCATAATAATTTGCAAACCCGGAATTTCTTTAGCCAGTGTTATGTCATCATCCATTAACTGATGGGTGATTGCAACCACCGCCTGCACAGAATCCTTTATTTGATTATAAGCGGCTTTAGCGGCAATTAAAGGATCTGTATAGCTAACGTAAGGTGCTTTGTTAAACGGCAGAGTAATTCCAATAAACCCAATTTTTGCAGTTGTACCATCGGCATCTCTAATATTAAGAATATATGTGGTCGGAAATTTCTCAACACCGGTATTTTTAATTTTTTCAAAAGGCTCAACATTTTCGTTTTTGCGATGAAATGTATTGGTCGATATCCAGCGAAAATCAGATTCATTAATTCTGTCCTGCAGTTCGTTTTCTTTGATATCAAATTCGTGATTACCAAAAACGGCCAGGTCAACACCCGCAGCATTCATCGCGTCAACCATTTGGCGGCCCCGGATTGCTTTCCCATCATATTTCAGGCTATTAAATACCGAAGGGCTCAAAAAATCTCCGGACATAACCATAAAGGTATTTGGATTTTGCTGCTTCAGATCTTTTTTCACCTGCGCCACGCGAGCCATTCCGCCTATCGTTCCATTCGCCAGAGGAGCAATTTCATACACATCATTAATCTGGACAAATGTTGCTTCAATTTTGCCGTCGTCCTGAAGAGAATTTAAGCGGCTTGTTCCACAAGAACCAGTAAAAATCAGGAAAGGAATTAAAGCCAGAAGAAGTCTTTTAGAATTCATTTTGGAAAGATAAAAATTTATCAGGCAGCCAGAAAATAGCTTTTTATAAGGTCGTGTTTTTCAGTAACTTTCTTATCGTTCTTATCAGAAAAAATAGTTGAGATTCGACCATTTCTCTCAATCAATTGAAGCTTGTAACAAATTTTCTTCCCGTTAGGTGTGAGTAAATGCTTTTGCACTATAAAATCATCAATATCCGCGTAAGTTAAATTTAGGTCGCGTGACTTTAAAATACCCGAATGACTTAAAATTGCAATTTTAGATCTCCTTTCCATGATAAAAAGTTTGGTGGGAAGAAAAACGTATGCCATGGCAGACAAAGGAGTGAATACAATCCCTAAATAAAAAAAGTAAATATCATCGGTTACGGGGAAATAAGCAATCAGGAAAATACCAATCATCATGATAAGAAATAATATGGATTTAGGCCAAAAGTTATTTTGTTCTAATATCAAACTGTTCTCATCTCTTTTGGTAATGTCCATTTTAAAATTTAAAGATTCTCAAAATTTGCTTTGAAAAAAATCTGTGCAGATTATCGCTTTGATAGCAATGATTTGCACAGACTGTTGGTAGATGTAGGTTCAAAACCCCGATAATAAATTACAGCTGCTATTAAGCGAATTAAATGCAACGATAATATTATACTAGTAAGGTAGATATAATATGTTTATAATAAAATACTTGTTAAAGAAGAATTACACCGTATAAATACCTGATTTTCAGATATAAAAAAACCCGGCTTTAAGATTAAAGCCGGGTTAGAATAAAGCTATTAAAACTTAAACGTTAGACGTTTTTGTTCTTAAATTATCAATTACTGTTTTAGCTTGCTCAGTTACCTGATTCAGGCTTTCTGATGCTTTAGCTTGAAAATTCTTAGTTAAGTCATTGAATGTATCAACTAATGTATCAGCAGTTTCTTTTCCTTTATCTGTTTTCAATAAATACCAGGCAGCTGCACCAGCTGCAAGTCCTACTAATAAAATTGGTGCTAAAGCGGAGTTATCTCTTTTGTGGTTCATAAGTTTTTGATTTTGATGTTATCCTTATATGCTTAAAAACCTTGCCAGACTTTTAAATAGATAACAGGTTTTTAAATTTTAACTTCAGTTATTTTAATAAAGCATATCAATAAATATGATCAGTATTAAAAAAGCTTAATTGTGCAGAATACACTACAATTTAGAACTATTGATTCTCTTCATCGGTTAAACCCGTTTTACCTTTTTCCAGGTCTTCCTGAGAAGTTCCGCCAGCATTGCTCACATGATTACGGCCCTGATTTCCGCTTTGAAATGACGTTTGATCAGGATTAGTGTTCTGCCTGTGTTTGTCTGTTAAACCTTCTCTTTGATTGTGATCGCCCGACCAATGGTTCTCTTCGTTTTCGGCGATTCCACTTTCATTTACTCCCCGCTTTTTACCGGGTTTGTGACCATCACTTGTGAATTGGGATTGTTCATCATTTTCAACGCCAGATTCGCGTCCAATATTCCCTGCATTGTTCTCAGTCTGAGTATGGTTTTCCTTTTTATTTTCCTGTTCTGTAGACATGATTGTAAATTTTTGATTCTACTACATAACAAGTCAAACAGAGCCTTTGTTCTAAAAAACAAAGTCCGGTTTAAAATTGATTGAAATTTGGCAGATGTTCTAACTATTGGTTTTAAAGAGCAGTAATTGGGAATTAATGCGCTTTTCTTCCTTCGAATACAGGATGTAGTAAATCATCAAACCACTCACAAAACCCGCAACTCCCAATTGTATCAAATTATTCATATTTAACTGATTAAAATATGCTCAGAATATTAAAACTAATGTACAAATAAACAATTAATTAGAGGGCTTTGGCCCTCGTTTATAAATAATCAAACCGTTCAAAAAGTTTCGTAAAATTTGATCGCCGCAGGGTTTAAAATTTGGGTGGTCATCTTTTCTGAAAATTGCGCCTAATTCACTTTTGGTGATGGCAAAATCTGCAAGTTTTAAAATATTAACAATCTCGTCATCATTCAACTTAAGCGCCACTCGCAGCTTCTTCATTACATCATTATTGCTCATTTATAGTAGATATTAGCCTATCGGGATATTTCAATTCTAATTTTTTTATTCTTCAACTTTTCCTGCTTTAACAAAGATATTAGCTTTTCTGCTTTATTGCGCTTTACGGCAGCATAAGATGCAAAATCTAAAACTTCTATTAAGCCAAGCTCATCTTTTTGCAAGCCGCCTTTTTTAAGCATCAGGCCTACAATATCAATTTTATTTATTTTATCTTTTTTGCCTGCTGCGATATATAAAGTTAACCAGTCAGAATTTGCGGGCAAAATATCCTTTTCGTCTAATTTTACTAATTCAGTATTTTGTTTCAGGTAAGCTGGCTTCTCCTCGGGATTTAAAATTAAATATGAAGTGCCTGTGGCATTCATTCTGGCCGTGCGGCCGTTGCGATGTAAAAATGCCTGTTCTGTATGTGGCAATTGATAGTGAATTATATTTTCTATATCGGGAATATCCAATCCGCGGGAAGCGAGATCTGTAGTAATTAAAATAAAATGACTCCCGTTTCTAAATTTTAACAACGCTCTCTCCCTATCCTCCTGTTCCATTCCCCCATGAAAAATATCATGTTTCAACCCTTTTTCATACAAAAGATCACTTATTCTTTCTACCGCTTCGCGGTGATTACAGAAAATTAAAGTTGGCTTATTTCCTATTTTACAGATCAAAGAAAATAATGTGTCTAATTTATCAGCAGCTAAAGAAATAACCGATTTTATTTTAAGATCCGGCGCCGTTTTCTGGTCTTTCAAGTAATCTATCTCTACCGGATTTTTAACGCCGGTAAACGTTGGAATTTCTTCCATTTGCGTGGCAGAAGTCAAAACTCGTTTTTTTAAGGCTGACAGACTTCTGATAATTGCAGACATATCTGACTCAAAACCAAACTCCAGCGACTTGTCAAATTCATCTAAAATTAGAGTGTGAATAAATTCAGGATTAAAATTTTCATTCCTCAGGTGGTAATAAATACGACCTGGCGTTCCAACCAATACAGCCGGCGGATGAGTAAAATTGTTCCGCTCTGTTTTAGTAGAATGACCGCCATAGCAGCAATTTATTTTGAACCCGGTTTGCATAGATTTAAAAACCTGTTCAATTTGCAAAGCAAGCTCCCGCGAAGGAACTAAAATGAGTGCCTGCACGTATGAAGCATCTGATTGTAACGATTTTAACAGTGGCAGGAGAAACGCAAGAGTTTTGCCGGAGCCGGTTGGTGATAATAAAACAAGATCTCTTTCGGCAGGAACTGCAACCGCAGCTTTCTGCATTTCGTTGAGATCTTTAATTTTTAATATTTCTAATACTTTTTCGGTCATCCGGAGGTTCTAATTAACAAAAGCAAAGGTAATGTATTAATTTGCTCATGACTTAAATACATTTAAATTGAAGAGTTGTTGCCGGCAAAATTTATTTTAAAATATTGTAATTCCCAAAGATTGAATTGAAGCCTTTTACCTATTTTAGCCCACTGAAAAACATAAAATCTATTTTAAATTTCCAATAATGTTCAAATTACCAATTACCGGTTTATTACTGACTGCCCTATTTTTTAATTCATCTTGCCAGTCTACAAGCGACGCCAAAACGAGCGTTTCTGAAGACTCTGTTAAAACTGAAACAACTGTTCCGGATGAAGTACAAAGCAATGAAGGCCCTACAAACAAAGTTGCCTCTGCTGCCAATATTTTAGCACGGCCGCAAGTTCCAATATTGTGCTATCACCAGGTTAGAAACTGGCGTGAGAAAGATTCAAAAGGAGCAAAAGATTATATCGTACAGATTGCAGATTTTAAAGCACAAATGAAAATGCTTTCTGATAGCGGATATCATACTATTTTGCCGGACCAGTTGTACAATTATTTAAATAATGGTGCAAAATTACCAAGCAAACCAATCATGTTAACTTTTGATGATACCGATCTGGATCAGTTTACAGTAGCAGCTCCGGAAATGAAAAAGTATGGTTTTAAAGGCGTGTTTTTTATTATGACCGTTTCACTTGGCCGACCAAATTATATGAGTAAAGCGCAGGTTAAAGAATTATCTGACAATGGCCACGTAATTGGATCACATACCTGGGATCACCATAACGTTAAAAAATATCAGGGCGAAGATTGGGTAACTCAGATTGAAAAACCTACCAAAGTTTTAGAAGAAATAACCGGAAAAGATATTAAATATTTTGCGTATCCATTTGGTTTATGGAACAAAGAGGCAATTCCGCAGTTAAAGAAACGAGGATTTATAAGTGCTTTTATTTTAGCTGAGAAGCGGGATGATCAGGATCCGTTATTTACGATCAGAAGAATCATTGCAAGCGGATATTGGAGTCCAAAAACTTTACATAATAGTATTGTAAGAAGTTTTTAATGCTTTGTAACATCTGTTATCAAATTTCATCAATAAATAAGTATTTAATCCGTTAAGTAATAAAAACTTAGGCTATGAAAAAGAAAATTATTGTATTTACACTTATTGCCGGAATGTTCACGGCTATTACTGCGTTAGCTCAGGAAGATAAAAGTAAGAGAGCTAGTCCACCTGCTAAAGTTTCAGAAACCATAAAATCTGGTGCGACGATAACGATCGACTATAGTCAGCCCTCTGTAAAAGGCAGAACTATTGGAAAAGAGATAGCCCCGTTTGGTGAAGTTTGGCGTACCGGTGCTAATGAAGCCACCGTTTTTGAAACTTCTAAAGATATTATGGTTGAAGGCAAAGTTTTACCTGCCGGTAAATACAGCTTGTATTCTATTCCCGGAGAAGAAAAATGGACTTTTATTTTTAACAAAACGTGGAAACAGTGGGGAACAAATTACAAGCAGGATGACGACGTTTTGCGTGTAGACGTTAAAACCGAAAAAACCTCTAAAAGCATGGAAAAAATGACTTTTGAGATTGAAAAAGATGGAGAAGTTTCTCTTATGTGGGGTAATTATGAAGCAGAATTAAAAATTAAATAATAATTAAAGATATCAGCTTTGAAAGCTTAATCAGAAAATCTGGTTAAGCTTTTTTTTATGTTAAATTGTTTTTGTGATTGATATAGCCTATTTTTCCTGAAATAAGAATTATGGGTAAACTTTATCTTCAGTTAATTTTCTTGTCAGGATTTCTTTTAATGAGTTTGATTTCCTGCAAACAAAAACCCACAATTAAAGAGAATCCTTCCGAAAATTATTTACTGGTAGATGAAAAACCGAACCCTCAGGATCCGGCTCGGATTGAAGAGCTTCAAATAAATTCTTCGGGTTCAACAATTTTTGGTTTTGAATATGTGGCCAATGGAGCCGGTCCTCATCCAACTGTAATTCTACTGCATGGCATTCCCGGAAACGAGAGAAATCTTGACATAGCACAAAATCTTCGCCGTGCAGGCTACAATGTATTATTTTTTGATTATCGTGGCTCCTGGGGCAGCAAGGGAGTTTTCAGTTTTAAAAACAGCCTGAATGATATTGATGCAGTATTGAATTATATAACAACTCCTGAGAATTCTGAAGTTTTACGCGTAGATACTGGCAGAATTGCTTTAGTTGGTCATAGCATGGGCGCCGGATTAGCGATGATCAAGGGAATTCAGGATTCCCGCGTAAAAGCGGTTGCCGGAATTTCTGTATTTAACCCTTATACTATATTTCAAGGTCCGCAGGCTAAGGGAAACATTCTGAATTTAAGAGAATATATTTCTACATTAGAGGTATTAAATTGTGATCCGAACACTTATCTAAAAAATATTCTAAATGATGTGGAGGATTACAATATTGAGAAATTAGTTAAAAATTCAAGTAAACCACTTTTAATTATTGATGAGCATAAAAACAATAATTATTTGGCCCGATATCCCGCAAAAAAAAATCTGATTTATAAAATGTGGAATACAGATCATGCGTTTACAAATAAACGCATAGCTTTGAGTCGCGAATTGAATAACTGGCTTCTTAAAAACCTTACTCCTTAATTTCTGCCTGCCTCTCTAATGAACAATTTCGAACAAAAACAAACCCGTCTAAACAAATTTATCAGTGAGACAGGTTTCTGCTCTCGCCGGGAAGCCGATAAATTAATTGAACAAGGCCGAGTTACCCTTAACGGACTTGTACCAGAAATGGGCACAAAAGTTAATGAGGGCGATGAAGTTTTTATAGACGGCAAACCCCTCAAAGAAAAAAAAGAGCCTATTTATATTGTATTTAACAAGCCTGTTGGAATTACCTGTACAACGGAAAGAAATATTAAAGGAAATATTATTGATTACATCAAACATAAAGAAAGAATATTCCCGATAGGAAGGCTGGATAAGCTTTCTGAAGGATTGATATTTTTAACAAGCGACGGCGATATAGTTAATAAGATTTTGCGGGCGGGCAACAATCACGAAAAAGAATATGTGGTTACTGTAGACCGGATTATCACCCGGGAATTTATCAGGAAAATGGCTAACGGTGTTGCTATTTTAAATACGGTTACTCAAAAATGTAAGGTTTCACAAGAAAATAAACAACGCTTTCGAATCACGCTGACTCAGGGATTAAACCGCCAGATTAGAAGAATGTGCGAAGTTTTAGGATACCATGTTTTAAAACTAAAACGCGTTCGAATTATGAATGTAGATCTTGAAGGATTAAGCGTGGGTAAGTGGCGATACCTTAGCAGCGACGAAATTAATACGATAAATCTAATGGTATCGAGTTCGGTAAAAACTGAAGAAGCTTCGTTTTTACAAGTCCCCGAATAGTAATATTTCAAATTGCTTTAAACAAAACCCTTCTGTACGGTGTAATTATTACAAAAAAACATCTATGGAAAATCAACAAAATGCAAATCGTGTAATGCACGAAGGCAATATTCAGTTATTGGCAGACAAGATTAAAGACGTTAAGCTTTGTATGCTAACAACTGTGAACAATGACGGCCGAACGCATAGCCGACCAATGTATACGCAGCCAATTAAGGAAGATGGCCTGGTCTGGTTCTTTATCGACATCAACTCACATAAGGTTTCCGAAATTCGAAATAATTCGAACGTAGGATTGAATTACAGCGATCCTGGAAAAGATTTGTACATATCCGCAAGCGGAAAAGCAACAATTAATCAGGACAAAGCGAAGATTGACGAATTATGGAACCCGTTTTTAAAAGCATGGTTTCCCGAAGGGAAAGATGATCCCACAGTCGCGTTATTAAAAGTAGACTTAGACGAAGCCGAGATTTGGGATACTCCGGATACGAAGTTATCTCAGCTTTATGGATTTGTTAAAGCAAGCATCACCGGCGAGGAATACAATCCGGGGGAAAATGTAAAAATTGATTTAAAATAACTTACAGCCGGCTCAAAGCCGGCTTTTTTATTGAACATCAACGATTAAATAATTCCTTCCGTTGAAATCAAATTTATCTCCCTTTTTTAGATTAATAAGCTGCATACCTATTGGCGATGAAGCAGAAACTGCGAAATAATCCTGGCCGTTTAATTTAAGCTGTCCGGCGCTTACCGCGATATAAAATACTCCAAAATTTGTAAAAACCAGACTGCCGGATTTTATAATTTCATCGGTGCTTTCGGTACTTATACCCTGCAAAGCCAATCTTAATTTACCCGCCTCAAAAAGCTGCTTTGTATTTCTATCTATTTCCTGCTGCATCATTTCTCTGCCGGTTTCATATTTATCTCCTGCGCTACTTTTGGTATCATCTATTGATGATTCGCGGGCGGCTTGAATTGCATTTTCTATGGTTTTAATTCGTGATTCAATATACTCACGGCATAAATTATAGATTTCCTGTTTTAATAAACTCATGATAGACAAAGAAGAAAATTTTAAATGAGATTCAGATAAATTATGTGATTAACTCAAAACCGTTTGATATTTTCGCGGGCACAATGGGTGAATTTATAATTTTTCTTCAGCAAGGTTTTTTCCACATTCTGGATTTAAGTGGTTATGACCATATCTTATTTTTGCTGGCAATTTGTGCTATTTATTCGGCAAATGACTGGAAGAAAATTTTAGCAATAATTACATCGTTTACAATTGCTCACTCTATAACCTTAGCATTAAGTGTTTTAAAAATAATTGTTTTCAACAGTCAATTAATAGAGTTTTTAATTGCTTTAACCATTTTAATAACGTGTATTGAAAATTTATTATTTCCTAAATTTCATAAATATAGAATTACATTTTCCTTCTTATTTGGATTAATTCATGGAATGGGCTTTTCAAGATTATTACTGGATTTGTTTATGGGAATGGAATTCAATTTATGGACCACACTCCTGCCTTTTAATTTAGGATTGGAAGCAGGTCAGTTTGTAATTATCAGCTTGATTATAGGATTTATCAGCCTTTTAATTTGGGGTTTAAAGATCTCAACTAAAACGGTTAATTATATTATTTCAATACCGGTACTACTACAATCCGCCTTCTGGATGTATCAACGCTGGCCTTTTTAATTACAAAATCTCAAAGCTATCTAACTTCAACAAGCTTTACTAAAGTTACAGATTTACTTCCCGCGATTTGGTCGTGTTAATGTCAAAGCTCCAGATTTCTTTCTTATCCGGCCGGAAATCCCTACTTTTGCACCTCATTTCACAAAGCATGATTACAGTATCAAACTTATCGCTGCGTTACGGAAAACGCACTCTATTTGAAGACGTTAACTTAAAATTTACGCAGGGCAACTGTTATGGAGTTATTGGCGCTAACGGAGCCGGAAAATCTACTTTCTTAAAAATTCTTTCTAAAGAAATTGATCCTTCCAGTGGTTCGGTATCATTCACTCCCGGAGAAAGAATGGCAGTATTGACTCAAAATCATTATGCTTTTGACGAGTTTCCGGTAATAGAAACTGTTTTAATGGGTCATAAAGAGCTGTTCAGCATCATGAAAGAAAAAGATGCTCTTTATGCCAAAGAAGATTTTACGGAAAAAGATGGCGAACGTGCCGGAGAACTGGAGAATGTTTTTGCTGAAATGGATGGCTGGAATGCAGAAAATAATGCGGCAACCATGTTGAGTAATCTTGGAATAAAAGAAGATTCACACTATAAGTTACTGAAAGAATTAGATGGTAATCAAAAAGTGCGTGTCTTACTTGCGCAGGCTTTATTCGGCAAGCCGGACATTTTGTTACTGGATGAGCCTACCAACGATTTGGATATTCAAACAATTGCGTGGTTAGAAGATTTTTTAGCCAGTTATGAAGGAATTATCCTTGTTGTATCTCACGACAGGCACTTTTTAGATACGGTTTGTACGCACGTGGTAGATATTGACTATAGCCGAATGACTATTTATACCGGTAACTATTCTTTCTGGTACGAGTCAAGCCAATTAGCATCCAGACAAAAATCAGATCAAAATAAAAAATTAGAAGATAAAGTAAAAGAATTACAAGATTTTATTCGTCGCTTTTCAGCGAATGCTTCAAAATCCAAACAGGCAACCAGTCGTAAAAAAGCGTTGGATAAGATCAATCTGGAAGAAATTAAACCTTCGAACAGAAAGTATCCGGCAATTATTTTTAATCATCAGGGTCGCGAAGCTGGCGATCAAATCTTACAGATTGAAAATTTGCGTAAAGAATTACATGGTGAAGTTTTGTTTTCTGATATAAACCTGATGGTTAATAAAGGTGATAAAATTGCCATTTTATCAGAGAACAGTTTAGCTACTTCTGCATTTTATGATATCCTTTCGGGAAGAGATACTAATTTTACTGGTACGTTTAAATGGGGTGTAACTATCAATACGGCGGATATCCCGAATGATAACTCAGATTATTTTAAAGGGAAAGATACCAATCTGGTAGATTGGTTAAGAGAATATTCTGAAGCTGATAAAGACGAGCAATTTGTAAGAAGCTTTTTAGGTAGAATGTTATTCTCCGGCGAAGAAGTTTTAAAGCAATCTTCTGTCCTTTCCGGAGGAGAAAAAATGCGTTGTATGTTCTCCAGAATGATGTTGCAGCAAGCAAATGTTTTGCTATTTGATGAACCAACCAATCACCTGGATCTGGAATCTATCACCGCATTAAACAACGGCATGAAAGACTTTAAAGGTGTAATTCTATTTACCTCTCGTGACCACGAATTAACAGAAACGGTTGCTAACCGCGTAGTTGAGTTGACACCTGGAGGAATTATAGATAAGTTAATGACTTATGATGAATATATTAATTCTGATGT
>JBDTLL010000047.1:0-12386 GCA_039934815.1 Daejeonella sp.
GTTCTGATACAACACGTGCATTTTACGCTCGACGTTGTTTGCGCACCTATATTTGCTTATTTCTGTTATGTTCTGTCAACCAAAGTTTACGAAGCACAAACAGATATGGAAGCGGAGTTATAAGTACAGCTAAAATAGTTTTACTGCCCGCAGCATTTCTCTTTTTCCGGGTGCGCCCGGCGCTTTCTCGATAGAGAAATTAAGAGACTTCATAGTTCTTTTCAGGTTTCCGGTAATGGCGTAAGTCACAAACACCGCCCCGGGATTTAAGAAAGAAGTGATATGCGACAATGACTCTAGATTCCACATTTCGGGTTGATGTATTGCCGCAAATGCATCAAAATAAAGCACATCAAATTTCTTATCGGTTTGGAAATCCATCAATTTGCTTTCCGCGATTTCTAAATCACAAAGAGAGTTTAACGGAACAGAATTATTTAAACAAGCTGTATAGTTTTGGGTGAACGATTCCCATAAAGTGGAATCAATAAATTCATCGTAACCAGTTCCAGAAATCATTGAACCTGGTAGCGGAAACGCTTCAATACCGGTATAGTGTAATTTAATGTTGTTAGACGTACAATAATCAGCGCTAAGCAAGAAGTTTAAGCCGGTGCCAAATCCAACTTCGAGAATGTTCAGTTCTTCAGCATTATTCTGCTCTAAATAGAACTGCAAACCAGATTTTAAAAATACATGCCTGCTTTCCTGTAAAGCTCCATGTCGCGAGTGGTAATGCTCGCCAACCAATGAGTTGAAAATTGTTTTAGAGCCGTCAGCGGTCTGCGCAAAGGATAAATGGTTCATCTGAAATTAATAGACCTTTGTTCCTCTTTCCACCCATTTGCTCCAGTTTTTATCGTAGGTATGCACTTCAGAAGTTTGTACTCCGCTCGATTTGTAAACCGGATTTCCTTCATTAACCCATTCAAAAATACTTCCGTAAAGGTTATAGACATTTTTAAAGCCGTATTTGATTAGCTTTTCGCCAATCTTCTCGCTGCGGTAGCCCACCGAGCAATACACTACAATGTTTGCGTCTTTTGGAATATCGTACACATTACGCATATCAAACCAAAAATAACCCACGTTGCGGGCATTTTTAAGGTGGCTTACCTCATACTCTTTAGATTCCCTGCTATCCAGGATATACAAATTATGGTGATCCATACTCTTAAGTTCCTCCACGGAAATCAAGGGAACAGAATGTTTATATAAACTGTCCAGCATTTCTTTAAACTCCGGATTATGTATCTGTGCGGATGATTCCAGAGCTAAAAAGCTCAATATAAAAAGGCAAAAAAATCGCATTCAATAATTTTAATGGGATGAAAACTCAGCAACAGCCTCGCTCATATCTAAAACTTCAATATTCTTCATTTGTTGTTCAATAATGCTCGAACCCGCAGCCGAGCGGTAACCACCGGCGCAGTGAACGACAATCGGTTTGTCTGTTGGAATTTCATTCACGCGTTCTCTAAGTTCGGGCAAGGGAATAGAAATTGCGCTCTCAAAAATCTTTCCCTCTTTTACTTCGCTTTGGTTTCTAACATCCACAATGGTAAATTTTCCCGGGTCCTTTTTGAATTCTTCTAAATTGAAAACATCACTTTTTACCGGCAGATTTTTCGGTTGAAGTAATGCCAGCTTGATCTGTTTTTCGTAGCCGATTTTCGCAGTTTTATAAATAACTGATTCCAGATTCTCCTCGGTATCAGCAATCAGATAAAATTCCTCCTCAGGAGATACAATTGAACCCAGCCAGGTTTCAAATTTACCGCCTTCCTGAATGTTAACAGAGTTTTTTAAATGCCCTTTCTTAAACTCTTCTTCAGGCCGGGTATCAATTACCACTACATTTTCATCCAGAACAGAATCTGCGGAACCTCGGGGAACGGCAGCAATATTTTCTGCCATAGAAGGAGCGCCCATCTTATTCATGTTTACATCGTGACCAAAATATTTAGGAACAAAGGGCTGATCGCGGATAAGTAATTTCACAAAATCATCTTCGCCCATTGGCTGCAGTGCATAATTCTCACGTATTTCTTTGCCAATGGTACTATCCAGTTCGGCACTCATACTTTTTCCGCAAAGCGATCCAGGTCCGTGAGCCGGATAAACCAGCACATTTTCCGGCAATTTCATAATTTTCTCCCGGGTAGAATGGTACATATCGCGGGCCAAGTCTTCTTTTTTAGAAGTAATATTTCCGGCGCTTTCGCGAAGATCCGGTCGGCCTACATCACCAACAAACAAAGTGTCGCCGGTAAATAATGCATGTTCATTCCCGTTTTCGTCAATAAGCAGAATTGAAATACTATCCGGAGAATGACCGGGAGTATTGATCGCTTTCAATTTGATTTTTCCCAGAGAAATAGTTTGCCCTTCATCAAAAGCAGTGTGAGGATAATTTGCACCGGTTAATTTACTGTTGTAAATAGTTGCTCCGGTTTGCGTATGAATTTCTAAATGGGAACTTACAAAATCTGCATGCGGGTGAGTTTCAATAACGCCCGTAATTTTAGAGTTATTTGATTGCGCAAAATCATAATATGGTTTTGGATCTCTGGCCGGATCTATTACAACCATTTTATTTTCACTAATGATTGCATAAGAGCTATGTGCCAAACCTTTATCAAAAAATTGCTTAATAATCATGATGTTAATTTAAACCCTGATTTGTAAATATAGAAAAATGCAAGGCAGTTTTGCTTTATCAACCTATCTGAAAGGCATATTTGACAAATGCTGGCTTAGGTTTTTGTGGGAAGTAAATACTCCATTTTATATAGATCAAAACCTTCTGCCCAAAAATCTTTTTGGGTTTCCACCAGTCGGAAACCAAATTTTTGATAAAATTTATAAACAACCTGCGACGTTCTGACTAAAACATTGTTCGCCGTTTTTTGTCTCAAAATCTTATCAATTCTGTATTTTAAAAGTTTAGTTCCTAATCCTTTGCCATGATATTCAGGATGAAAAATGTCCCAGCTGATGATCGCTTTTTCACCTTCCTCTTCATAGTTAATGCCTCCGGAACCAACCAATTGATTGTCAAAATATAATACATAATAATCTTCCCGATACTTGTCCAGATATAAATCCAGATCTGCTTCCTCATCTTCCGAAAAATAATCAGGCGTATTTAGTCGAAACAGTTCCATTACCAAATTTTTATCTTCAGGCCGATATTCACGTATTTCAATCATGGTAATATCAATTTGATTTCATTTTAAATTATAAAAATAAAGACAAAAAAAAGCCGGCTTTCTCATTTAAGATTAAAGCCGGCTGTAATTTCTAATTATTTATTACCAGATCTTGATTCTTTCTTCTGGTTTTTTATAAAGTTTATCTCCCGGTTTAACGTTAAATGCTTCATACCAGGCATCCATATTTACCGGAGCTCCAATAGTTCTGAACTGTCCCGGAGAATGCGGATCCACCACAATTAATTGAGCGGCAGTTTCAGCCAGAATATTTCCTCTCCAAACTTGCGCCCATGAAAGGAAAAATCTTTGATCAGGAGTAAAGCCGTCAATTTTTTCGGTTGACTGACCTTGTTTCGTCATTTTAAAAGCTTCGTAAGCCGCATTTAAACCTCCTAAATCACCAATGTTTTCACCCATTGTTAACTGGCCGTTTACATGCATTGAGTCTAAAACTGTATAACTGTCATACTGCTCTTTCAACGCTACAGTTTTTTCCTTAAAACGCTTGCGGTCTTCTTCTGTCCACCAGTTACGCAAAGTTCCGTCTTTATCGTACTGACTTCCGCTATCGTCAAAACCGTGAGAAATTTCATGACCGATAACAGCACCAATTCCACCATAATTTACGGCATCATCTGCATTTGGATCAAAAAACGGGAACTGTAAAATACCAGCCGGGAAAACGATCTCATTCAACACCGGATTGTAATATGCATTTACAGTTGGCGGAGTCATTCCCCATTTCGTACGGTCAACAGGTTTGCCCAATTGATCTATCATTTCATTGTATTCCCATTTACCGGTATTTTTTAAGTTTTGGAAAAACGAAGCACGACTAATTTCTAAACCATCATAAGTTTTCCATTTATCCGGGTAACCGATTTTAGGATTAAAAGCATGTAATTTATCCAATGCTTTTTGCTTGGTATCGGCACCCATCCAGTCTAAATTCTTGATGCGGATTTCGTAAGCTTTCACCAGGTTATTAACCAGCTCTTCCATACGGGATTTTGCTTCAGGCTTAAAATATTTCTTAACATAAAGCTGCCCAAGTAACTCACCAATACTGTTATCAGTTAATGATGATATGCGCTGCCAACGTGGAGTTTGCACTTTTTGTCCGCTTAAAACCTGACCGAATTTAAAACTGGCGTCAACAAATTTAGAGCTTAAATAAGGAGCTGCCGATTTTAAAACATTCCATTGCAAATAGGTTTTCCAGTTAGAAACCGGTACAGCGGTTAACATGCTATCAAGAGTTGAGAAAAATTTTGGTGAAGAAACCAGAATTGTATCCTGACCTTTCACTTGCAATTCTTCAAGCATCGTTCCCCAGTTAATATGTGGTGTTACCGTTTTTAAATCTGCTACCGCGAATTTATTATACGTCTTGTAAGGATCACGCATTTCCACACGGCTCATTTGCGCTTCTGCAAGATCTTTTTCGATATTGAAGATTACATCCGCATTCTTTTTCGCTTCAGCCGCGGTAACTCCGCTTAAAGTGAACAGATCTACAATATAATCTTTGTAAGCATTTTGAATTTTCGTGCTTCTTACGTCAGATTTTAAATAATAATCTCTGTCGGGCAAAGTAGTTCCACCCTGATAAAGTTGAGGAACCATGTTTTCTACATTCTTTCGATCCTGGCCAACACCAAACCTGAACATAGGAGAACCAAGATCAGACATACGCATATATGTTGTATGACTCATTAATCCCGTTAGGTCTTTAAGCGCATTTATTTTTTGCAGATCTGGTTTGATTGGAGTATAGCCTAATTTTTCGATGGTCAAACTATCCATTCCGGATGCATAAAAATCTCCCACTCTTTTTTCTACAGAACCCGGAGCTGCTTTTTTATTAGCGGCCGCATCTGTTAGTAATGATTTCACCGCGTTGATGTTAAAATCGCGAAGTTCGTTGAAAGTACCCCAACGTGTTTCTTTTGCCGGCACCGGATTATTTTTGATCCAGGTTCCGCTGGCATATTCATAAAAATCATCTCCCGGCTTAACGCTCAGGTCCATAGCAGATTTATTAATGAATTCGTTTCTTCCTTTTTCTACCTGCGGAGAATTATGCTGCGCCATAGCTTGTAAGGAGAGGAGAGTTGCAGCCCCAAGAAGAACTGCCTTATGATTTAATTTATTCATAATTGGTATTTAGAAATGATAAAACATTTAGTTAAAATGAAGAACGCGAAAGAATTTTGAATCTCTTAATAGGTTGAAATTATTAAGAAGTTGTGGAAATCCCAATAGGATACCATAAATATTACTTGTTAAACCAATAAATTATCCTTCCGATTTTTAGGTGATCGAATAAAAACGGTAAAATTTTAAAGTGAAAAAGGCTTTTCATAAGAAAAATTTACAAGTATTTAAATAACTGATAAACAGTCCTATTATTGTTAGAAGTTGTTTTTAAGTTCTAAATCATGACTAAACTTTAACCATTTTTCATTTTTACGGGTTGAAATCTTATGTTCAAACCGTGTTTTCAGTTTTTAACAGACTTTAAAATACCCTCCAAAAACGTATTTTTGCACTTTCAAAAATTATTCCTGCAAATGAGCATTTCCAAAACATATAATCCGCGTGCAACAGAAAATAAATGGTATTCCTACTGGATGGAAAAGAAGTTTTTCCGCTCAGTGCCAGATGAGCGGGAGCCTTATACCATTGTAATACCTCCGCCAAACGTAACCGGAGTTTTGCATATGGGGCATATGTTAAACAATACCATTCAGGATGTTTTAATTCGCCGTGCACGTATGCAGGGGAAAAATGCATGCTGGGTTCCGGGAACAGACCATGCCAGTATTGCCACCGAAGCAAAAGTGGTTGCCATGTTAAAAGAGCAGGGAATTGAGAAAAAAGATCTGAGCCGTGAACAGTTTTTGAGTTATGCTTATGAGTGGAAAGACAAATATGGCGGTATCATTTTAAAACAGCTTGAAAAATTGGGCGCTTCCTGCGATTGGGATCGTACCCGTTTTACGATGGAAGAAGATCTGTCTGAAGCTGTAATTGATACATTCATTCATCTTTATAAAAAAGGCTGGATTTACCGCGGCGTTCGGATGGTAAACTGGGATCCGAAAGGCAAAACCGCCGTTTCTGACGAGGAAGTGATCCGTAAAGAAGTTAATCAGAAATTATATTATATCCGTTACCATATTGCCGGGACAAAATTTGATTCATCCCGCAAGGAAACCTTTTTAACAATTGCGACTACCAGGCCTGAAACTATTATGGCTGATTCGGCAATTTGTATAAATCCTAACGACGAACGCTTTGCTCATTTAAGGGGGAAGCAGGTTTTTGTGCCTCTTATTAACCGCGAAATTCCGGTTATAGAAGATGAGTACGTGGACATGGAATTTGGAACTGGCTGTTTAAAAGTTACGCCTGCCCATGATTTGAATGACTACGCTTTGGGCGTGAAACACAATCTGCAGGTAATAGATATTTTAAATAATGATGGAACTCTGAATGAGCTTTCTGTTATTTTGGTTGGCGAAGATCGTTTTGCGGCACGTAAAAAAGTTGTGCAGATGCTTGAAGCGGAAGGACACCTCGAAAACGTGGAAGACTATAAATCACAGATCGGTTTTTCTGAACGTACAGATGCAGTTATTGAACCAAAATTATCCTTGCAATGGTTTTGCAAAATGGATGAAATGGCCAAGCCGGCTTTAGATTATGTTTTAGATGGGGAAGTAAATTTGATTCCCGAGAAATTTAAAAATACCTACCGTCACTGGATGGAAAACGTGAAGGATTGGTGTATCAGTCGCCAGTTATGGTGGGGACAACAAATTCCTGCCTGGTATTTTCAGCATGAAGCACCGGTAATTGCAAAAACTAAAGAAGAAGCTTTAGAAGAGTTGATCAACCGTGACGAAGTTCGCAGCAAAATGTCTGAAGACGAAAAAGCGGGTTTCCGTAAGCAAGCTTCAGAATTTATAAAGCAGGATGAGGATGTTATGGATACCTGGTTTTCATCCTGGTTATGGCCAATTTCGGTTTTCGATGGATTTAAAGATCCTGAAAACGAAGACATCAATTATTATTATCCAACAAATGATCTGGTAACGGCACCGGAAATCTTGTTTTTCTGGGTTGCCCGGATGATTATGGCCGGACATGAATTTAGAGGCGAAGCACCTTTTAAAAATGTTTACCTAACGGGAATTGTTCGTGATAAGATTGGCCGAAAAATGTCGAAATCTTTGGGCAATTCTCCCGATCCGATAGAACTGATCGAGAAATACGGCGCCGACGGCGTTCGCGTTGGAATGCTTTTATGTTCTCCGGCAGGAAATGATTTAATGTTTGATGAAAGTTATTGCGAGCAGGGAAGAAACTTCGCCAATAAAATATGGAATGCTTTCCGTTTAGTTAACGGCTGGGAAGTAGATGAGAATCTAGAAAATAAAAATCAGCAGGCAATTGATTGGTTCGAGTCTGATTTCAGCTTGGCATTAACAGAAATTGAAGAAAATTATAAGCAATATCGCTTGTCAGAAGCCTTAATGGGCATTTATAAATTGGTTTGGGATGATTTCTGTGCCTGGTATTTAGAGATGATCAAACCGGGTTATCAATTGCCAATTGATGCTGAAACGTATCGTGCAACGCTTAATTTCTTTGAGCGTATTTTGAAATTGCTTCATCCGTTTATGCCATTTTTAACAGAAGAATTATGGCACGAAGAAGTTTTTGGCCAAAGGGATGAAATGGATTGTTGTATAGTTGCCGAATATCCGGTTGCTTCAACGGTAAATTCTAAATTATTGAAAGATGTTGAAATTGTTCAGCAGGTAATTTCTGAGGTTAGAAACATTAGAAACACAAAACAAATTTCGCCAAAAGAAGCTTTGCCACTTTCGGTGAAAGTAAACTCAGGTTTAAACTATGAGCATTACATAAATATCATATCTAAACTGGCCAACATTTCTGAATTTAGCCTGGTTACAGAACCGGTTGCCGGCGCTGCGAAATTTATGGCAGGTAAAGATGAATTGTTTGTTTCGCTGGCCGATAATATTGATGTGGACGCCGAGAAAGAACGTATTTCTAAAGAGATAGATTATTTGAATGGTTTCCTTAAATCAGTGGAAGCTAAATTATCTAACGAGCGTTTTGTGCAAAACGCAAAAGCAGAAGTTGTAGATAATGAGCGTCGTAAAAAGGAAGATGCTCTGTCTAAGATAAAAATCCTCGAAGAAAGTCTTCTGGCGCTGGAAGCTTAATCGTACACACTTAATTTTAAATGTCCGTTCTTAAAAAGACCGGACATTTTTTTGTTTTTGCAACTCGTGCTAAAGTCTTAAAAGCTATATAATTCAGCTAAATATCCTTCGCCAAAATAGAAATTTGTTGAATTAAATCGTTGTAAAACAAGGTTTTAAATTAAGTTGACCAGTTACTTTTTTGAATAAGTTTAAACATTTGACTACAAAATTTCTTTATAGAATAAGCTTGCTGAAAGTCAGATAAGTGAATTCTTAATTAAATAATATCAATTATGAGTGTTTTAAAAGTAATCGAAATACTAGCTAATTCTCCTCAAAGTTGGGAAGATGCCACGCAACAAGGAATTACAGAAGCTTCAAAATCTGTTAAAAATATTCGCTCTGCGTATGTTAAAGACCAAAGCGCCAGCGTAACAGACGGTAAAATCAATAATTACAGAGTTACTCTCAAAATTACCTTCGAAGTAAATTAATCCTTAAACCCAACCAAAAAAACCTTATGAAACTTAAATTTCTTAATAAGGCAGTTATAGCTGCCTTAATTCTCGGCACAACCGTATTGTATTCCTGTAAACAGGATGATTCAAAAATCAGAACAGAAAGTCAGGCAAAAGTTACTACGATTGATTCTGATGTGAACGTAGATGTTGCTGATGGTGTTGTAACCTTAACAGGTGTAGTTGATGATGAAGCTGCAAAATCTGCAGTTGCAGAAGCTGTTAAAGATGTAAAAGGCGTAAAATCGGTGGTCAATAATACAACCGTGGGCACCCCGGATGTAATGGTAAATTCTGATGAAGAGTTGAAAACTGCTTTAGACAGAAATTTTACAGCAAAGGGAGTTCAGGGAGTTAATTTTACTGTAGTAAATGGTGAAGTTACGTTAACAGGAGATGTGGACAGAGCAGATTTGCCTAAAGTTATGCAAGCTGCTAATGAGTCAAATCCGAAAAAGGTTATTAATAACTTAAACATCAAAAATTAAGAAAATGGCACTACAGGATAAATATAGCGAGGTAATTAACCTGGCGAAATCAAATGGAATTAATGATTTAAAAGTAAATGAGCAAAACAGTGTTTTGTACGTTTCCGGCACCGCACCAAATGAAGATGCGAAAAAGAAAATCTGGGATACTTACCAGAGAATTGATCCGGATATGAGGTCTGGCGATATGGTTTTAGACATTTCTGTCATCCGTCAATTCGGTCAGGAATCATATACTGTTAAATCTGGTGATAGTCTAAGTAAAATTGCTACAAATTATGATGGAGTTAGCTGGCAGGAAATATTTGAAGCTAATAAGGATACCATTAGTGATCCAAATTTGATTCATCCCGGTCAGGTGTTAAAAATACCTTCTAAATAGTTTGCGGAAAAAGAAAAAGGGAAGCAATTTATTGCCTCCCTTTTTTATGCAAAAAGGTTGCTCGTTTCCGGCAACCTTTTGATATATTAAAATCATAAACTATTAACAAGCTTCTAACATTCCGCCATCTGTTCTGGCCATTTCTCTGATCATTTCTTTAATTTCCCAACGTGTTTGTTCTTTACGAACAAGACCCAGGTTTAAAGAATGAACACCTTCATTTGTATGTACTTTCAACTCGCAAAAACGAGTGCTGATGCTGGTAATTTCCTTTGCCGGTACAGAAACCATAATTCCTTCTTCAGGATTAAAATAATTCAAAATTCCGTCGGCAATTTGTACAAAAGGTACACGCAGCCTGGTACTGCTCATTTTACCAAGAACAACCAAAAAGGCAATTCCAAGAATGCAGTTAAGCAAACTTAAAGCGGGAAATTCGAAGAAAAAAGCTACCGCAAGGGTATTTAAGAATAACAATGACAAAAATATCTTCGCATACATCCAAAAACGAGCATCATTGTTTGAAGAGCGATAATGCGTAATGTGTAGTTGATAAGTCATGACTATAAATTAAGGTTTGAGCCTTCGTATACGTAACTCGTTGTAATAAAGTTATATCCGACTTAAAAAAATTAATAATAAAGTAAGTTACCTGTTTTTACCGTAATCCGGAAGTTCGTTTATGAAGCTGTAATTGCCCTTTTCAATATCAATTTCGCAGTAATAATGTTGTAAGCCATTACTTACCATTAATAGTTTCACCCGGTGAATAAAGTTGTATCTGGCAATCTGGTCAAAAGTTTCCTGTGTAATTTTTACACCCGGAGCTTTACATTCTACCAGCAAAACCTTCTCGCCCTGCGAATTAAAAAATAAAATATCGGTTCTTTTTTGAAGTGAATTTAGTTTTAATCCACCTTCAAGTTTTATTAATGAACGCGGATATTTTTTCTCTAAAATCAAATATTGAACAACATGCTGTCGCACCCATTCCTCGGGCGTAAGAACCAGAAATTTTTTTCGGATATCATCAAAAATAAAACAGGTTCCCGACTCTTCTTTTATCCGGAAAGGATAGCTGGGTAAATTTAGTTTTGCAGGCTCAAACATGAATGTTTTAAAGATGCAGAAATTATCAAAATTGAAGGATTTTTAATTCTGATTTTTCGGCGGGCATAATTTTGTATTTTGGCGCTTCGAAAAAATGAATATACAGGAACTTGTTAAAGATTTAAAGAACCGCAAATTTAAACCGGTTTATCTTCTTCA
The DNA here is from genome assembly GCA_039934815.1 of Daejeonella sp. Lineage (GTDB taxonomy): Bacteria > Bacteroidota > Bacteroidia > Sphingobacteriales > Sphingobacteriaceae > Daejeonella. Next base: position 11,116 of record JBDTLL010000047.1, read on the forward strand.
CGGAGAAGAATCCTATTATATTGATAAGGTTAGCAATTACATTGAAAAAAATGCATTAAGCGATGCCGAAAAGGGTTTTAATCAAACCATTCTTTACGGTAAAGAAACCGATGTGATGACCATCTTAAACGCGGCGAAGCGATTTCCGATGATGAGCGAATACCAGGTTGTGCTGGTAAAAGAAGCTCAGGAATTAAAATGGGGTAAAGATGGAGATTCCGACAAGAAAGTTCTGGATCCGCTTTTATCTTACCTGGAGAATCCGTTGCAAAGCACCATTTTGGTTTTCTGTTACAAACATGGCAAGTTCGATAAGCGAAAAAAGACCTATAAAGCAATTGATAAAAAAGGTCTGGTTTTCGAGTCGGCAACTATTTACGAAAACAAAGTGGCTGCCTGGATAGAAGATTATGTCAAAGAAAAAGGCTCACGAATTCAGGCTCGTGCCGCGGCTCTGCTGGCAGAATATTTAGGAAATGATCTTTCTAAAATTGCCAATGAGTTAGACAAATTAATGCTGAATGTTCCATCTTCTGATGAGATCAATACCACCAACGTTCAGGATAATATTGGCATCAGTAAAGAGTATAATGTTTTTGAGTTGCAATCTGCGCTGGCACGCAAGGATATCTTTAAGTCGAATCAGATCATCATGTATTTCGCTTCCAATCCAAAAGCAAATCCCTTGCCCCTGGTACTTGGCGCTTTAAATACCTATTTCAGTAAGGTGCTCAAATATCATTACGCTACAGACCGGTCGCCGGCCGGGCTTGCACGTGAGCTGGGAGTAAATCCTTTTTTTGTGAAAGATTATGAAATAGCGGCCAGAAACTACGATAAGTTCAAAACATTCAGAGTTATTTCCTATCTGCGTGAATGCGACTTGCGTTCAAAAGGAGTGGATGCCACAGGAAATACCAGCGACGGAGATTTACTGAAAGAACTGATATTTAAAATTCTACATTAATTTCCTTCCATTAATCTTAAACAGCTTTAAAATTTTCCTTACGGGATTTCCACATTCTATTGGATTCCGGATTATAATGTTAAAATTTGCCCTCCTCAAAATAAGCCTGAATGAAAATTGTTATAGCCGAAAAACCATCTGTCGCACGTGAATTAGCCAAAGTTTTTGGTGCAACGGGCAAAAAAGATGGTTATATAGAAGGCAAGGGATATTCATTCACCTGGGCGTTTGGTCATTTATTGCAATTGGCGCCGCCGCAGGATTACGGCTTTTACGGCTGGCGTGTGCAGCATTTACCCATGCT
>JBDTLL010000048.1:0-12282 GCA_039934815.1 Daejeonella sp.
TTTTATTTTAACACTCTCAGTGGCTATAAGGGTAAAAACTTATAGCCTTTTTCTTTGAGTAGTTTGATAGCTTGAGGCAAGGCATATTCAAGTCTGTTATATGCTTTTAAACTATCGTGAAAAACAATTATAGATCCGTTCCGGGTGTATTTTAAAACATTTTTTAAGCAACCTTCAGGACTGAGATTAACGTCGAAATCACCACTTAGTACATCCCACATAATAATTTCAATTTCCGGATTTAATAATTTGAGTTTGGCTATCTGGGATTTTTTTATTCTCCCGTAAGGTGGCCTGAACAAGTTTGATTTTACAAGTTTTTCGCAATGGCCAAAATTTTCCAAATATATATTATCCGTTGTTTTCCATCCTTTAAGATGGTTAAACGTGTGATTACCGATTGAGTGGCCTTCTGTTTTTATTTGATTATAAATTTCTGTATGTTTCTGAACGTTATCGCCGATGCAAAAGAAAGTTGCTTTTACATTAAATTCCTTGAGAATTTTTAATACCCAAGGTGTAACAACAGGTATAGGTCCATCGTCAAAGGTGAGATAAATGCATTTCTCTTTCCGGTTTTTATGCCAGATTAAGTTCTGGTAATACCAGCGGAGCCAAAAAGGAGAATATGCCAGGTACATGCTGTTGTAGAAATTTGCTAAATTAATTGTGCCGGTAATATCAGGAATAATTTCAATTCATTACTAATTTAAAGCGTACTGTTTAGCTATATGATTTTTAGAATTCGAGAAAAAAAGTTTGTTTTGTGTACTGGAATTGCACTTATTCTAGGGGTTATAAATCTGCAACACGCACAGGCCCAGCAAAAAATAACCCTCAGGCAGGCAGTAGAAATAGCGGTTCAAAATAATCTGCAAATTAAGCAGGCAAGTCTTTCTGAATCTTTATCAGATGTAAATCTAAAAGCTTCTAAACTTGCCTTGTTCCCCACATTAAATGCCAATAACAATTTGAACTTTAATTATGGGCGAAGCATTGATCCTTTATCTAATCAGTTTGTAAATCAATCTGTAAATTCAACAAATGCAAATATATTCTCCAGTGTTACCCTTTTTCAGGGATTTCAGAAAATAAATCAAATTGCGCAGAGTAAATATGAGCTTGAAGCGGATAAAAGCTTTACGCAGAAAACCAAAAATGATTTAGTATTGCTGGTTGTATCTACTTATTTGCAGATTCTAAATGGTCGTGATGTATTAGTTGCCGCACAACAGCAATTAGGAATTTCGCAACAACAATTAGACAGAGAGCAAAAGTTTTTTGATGTAGGAAACAAAACGCTCGCAGATATATCGCAATCTAAAGCACAAGTGGCAACCGCAGAATTAAACGTAACCAACGCTCAAAACCAACTTGATTTAGCTTTTTTAAATCTCGCTCAGTTAATGGAAAGAGATCCGGCAGATTCATTTGAAGTTGAAGAGCCTGGAATTGAAGAGTTTAATAATATCGAGAAAAGCTATTCGGCAACAGAAATTTACAATACCGCGGTAAAGAATTATCCCGATATAAAATTAGCTGAATTCAGAAGCCTTGCTTTTGGCAAAGCGGTTGATGTTGCTAAAGGAAATTATTATCCGCGTTTAACTTTACAGGGAAGTTTAGGAACGGGTTATTCAAATGGCCGCCAGCGTTTACTTGACCGTACTCTGGATGGAACTAGCAGTCCCATTGGATTTGTTCAAAATACCAACGATGTAGTGGTTACGCCAAATTATACGACAACATTTGAGCGCACTCCCTTTCGTACACAAATTGATGAAAATTTTAATCAGTCAATAAGTTTTGGTTTATCTATTCCAATTTTTAATGGATTTGCCGCACGTACATCTGTTCGCAGAGCGAAAATAAATTATGAAAATGCTATAGTTTCTGAGCAGATTGCAAAAAACAGTCTTAATAAAACCATAAACCAATCTGTTTACGATTTACGAGCAGCCAGAAGAAGGCTGGCTTCGGCACAAACTGCTTATCAATCTTCAAAAGATGCGTTTAACGCGATAGACCAGCGCTATAGTGTTGGGCTTGTTAATTCGCTTGATTTTAATCTGGCGCAAACCAATCTAAATAAAGCAGAATTTGATGTGATTCAGGCTAAATATGATCTCATCTTCAGAAGCAAAGTAATTGATTTCTATCTTGGTAACCCTATTACATTCTAATTAATCAACTTCCAAATAATAATGGCAAAGAAAAAAAATACGTTAAAATATGTGCTCATCGGAGCCGGAATACTTGTTGTTTTCGCGATAGCGGGCAATAAAATGGGCTGGTTTGGCAAAGGTAAAGCAGAAAAAGTCGCGGTAGACAAAGTAGAACGGAAAGCTATAATTGAAACGGTTTCTGCAAGTGGAAAGGTTCAACCCGAAGTGGAAGTGAAGCTGAGTTCTGAAGTTTCTGGTGAAGTGGTTCAACTGCTTGTGAAAGAAGGCGATGTGGTTAGCAAAGGTCAGTTGTTATGTAAAGTTAGGCCTGATGTTTTAAAATCTGGTTATGACCGTGCAGTGGCTTCATTAAACAGTCAGCGTGCAAGTTTGGCAAGTTCTCAGCAGCAGCTAAAACAAGCGCAAGCTAATTTTGCCAATACGGAAGCCCGCTATAAAAGAAATAAAGAGTTGTTCGCCAAAAAGGTAATTTCCAATGCTGAATTTGACGCCGCTAAAGCGGAGTACAATGCGGCAAGAGCAAATCTGGAATCTGTAAAGCAAAATGTAATAGGTACCCGGTTTGGAGTAGATCAGTCTAATGCGGTTGTTAAAGAAGCAGGAGATAATTTAGCGAAAGCATCTATTTACGCCCCTGTTGATGGCGTGATTTCAAAACTTTCTGTTGAAAAAGGCGAACGTGTGGTTGGAACGGCTCAAATGGCCGGAACAGAAATTATGCGTATTTCTAATTTAAACAGCATGGAAGTAAGTGTTGATGTAAACGAAAGTGATATTAACCGTGTTTCTGTTAGTGATACTGCCGAAATTGAAGTGGATGCTTTTCAAGGGAAAAAATTTAAAGGTATTGTTACCGAAATAGCCAGTTCGGCAAATATTGTGGGCGCAAGCGCAGATCAGGTAACTAATTTCACCGTAAAGGTTCGCATTTTGCCGGAATCTTATGCGGCGTTATTAAATCCATCCAGCTCAAATCCTTCTCCTTTCCGTCCGGGACTGTCTGCCACGGTGGATATTCAGACAGAAAAAATAAGCGGATTATCAGTTCCGATCCAGTCTGTAACTACTAGAGAAGAGAAAAAAGTGAAAGTTGATAATGATAAGCCTGTCGCTGATGATGAATCTGCCGCAAAGAAAAAAGATAAAACAACAGATTTAGTTAAAGAATATGTTTTCGTTTATAAAGACGGAAAGGTTAAACAGGTATTAGTAACAACCGGAATTCAGGATGATTCAAATATCCAAATACTAAGCGGTTTAAAAGGCGGAGAAGAAGTTGTCTCAAGACCGTTCACCGCAATTTCCAAAACATTAAAAGATGGAATGGAAGTTGAAAAAGTAGATAAGGAGAAGCTTTTTAGCAGCGATAAAAAAGATTAAACTTTCGCAGATCAATTTCAAAAAGCAACACTTAATCTTCATCAAAGGTGTTCTGGCGGATACTTAATAAAGGTTTTTGAAGCCGGCATCTGGTAGAAAAATATTAACTTGTCCCGAATATCAAAATGTAATTTTGATTCGGGACTTTTTAAATATGGGGCAAGTCATAAAAAAAATCGCAATTATTGGCGGCGGAAGCTGGGCTACAGCAATTGTTAAAATGCTGTGTGATAATATTGTAGAAAAAGAAGTTTTCTGGTGGATGCGCAATGAATCTGCTATTGAGCACATTCGAAAATTTAAGCACAATCCCAATTATCTTAGTTCAGTTGAGATTAGAGTCCCCGCTCAAAACATTAGTTCGGATATCCGGCAAATTATAAAAAGTGCCGATTCTATTCTTTTAAATATTCCCGCTGCATTTTTAAAAGAAACATTGCAGAATGTAAGTCCCGAAGACCTGAAAGGTAAAAAGATAATTTCTGCTATTAAAGGAATTGTGCCGGATGAAAATCTGATCATCGGCGAATTTATGAACCAGAAATACGCAATTCCTTTTGAAGATATTCTGGTTGTTAGCGGTCCCTGCCATGCGGAAGAAGTGGCGCTTGAGAAATTATCATATCTAACTATCGCTTCCCAAAGTAAAGAGTCCGCCTGTTGCCTTGCCGGGATGTTAAATACCCGATATATAAAAACAAACATCTCTGATGATATATACGGAACAGAATATTCTGCCGTACTTAAAAACATTTACGCAGTAGCCAGCGGAATTTGCCATGGAATTGGTTTTGGAGATAATTTTCAGGCCGTACTAATTTCCAATGCCATTCGCGAAATAAAGCGCTTTGTGGATGTGGTGCATCCGATAGACCGCGATATCAAAGAATCTGCTTATCTGGGAGATCTTTTGGTAACAGCGTATTCGCAATTTAGTCGTAACCGTACTTTCGGTAACATGATTGGTAAAGGATACACGGTTAAGTCTGCACAACTGGAAATGAATATGGTTGCAGAAGGTTATTATGCCGCAAATTCACTTCATCAGATTAATAAAATTTACAAAGTAAATATGCCGATATGCAGGGCAGTTTATGCTATTATTTACGAAAAGCATTCGCCCTTAATAGAAATGCAACTCCTTTCTGAGCAACTTTCCTGATAACTGGATTATAAAAAAGATAGGCTTTCCAGCAGCCGGATGATCAAGCCTCTGGAATTATTTTTTAAGACACGTTTTTTATTCTGTTACTAAATTTTGAACTCCTCTGTGCTGATTTGAGGCTATTTACTATACCACGCCTAGTAAAATTCGGTTAAAACGTTGTAATTACAATGTGAAGCTAACAGTTAAATTGTGTTCGTTTCCTGTAATCAGCCGTGACACGAAATTCAGAAAATAATTTTCTAATAAATTTGTGTAACAATTACACAATATCTATATTCGGTAAAACTATCTGTTTCGTTTTCATACACATACAGCAGGATAGAATTAAAAGCATATTTAAAATTTATTATTTGAGAGATTTTTAGGGGCAGAGATTAGTTGCATAAGTTTATTTAGGATACGATACGAATAGTTGAACGAAGCTCACTTCTTTCAGCATTTTTCACATATAGTAGTACAAGACATTTACATTAACAATGCTAACAACTAAACTAATTATTAACCCTAAAAACCAAATATTATGCTTTACACTTTACTCCTTCAAAAAAGGCAGGTATGCTTGTTTATTCTTTGCATACTTACTTCTTTGGCCGTTACGGCCCAAACAAGAATAACAGGAAAGGTAACGGGGAGTGATGATCAACTTCCCATTATAGGCGCATCTGTGAAAGTTAAAGGTACTAATACGGGTACCGTAACAGACGCGAGAGGAAACTTCAATATCAACGCAAATACGGGCAATGTTCTCGTAATTTCTTATTTAGGTTATGTTGCAAAAGAAGTAACGATTTCTGAGCAAACTGACTACTCCATTACACTTTCTCCGTCCGCTACATCTCTAAGTGAAGTAATTGTAACAGGTTATTCAGCTGAAAGGAAAAAAGATATTACCGGCTCAGTAGCTGTAGTTGATGTAGATCAAATGACATCTGTGCCATCTGGATCTACTTCGCAGTTGCTACAAGGGCAAGCCTCTGGAGTTGTTGTGTTGGCAGCTGGCCAGCCTGGAGCAGGAGCAAATATTTTCATTCGGGGTGTATCCTCATTTGGTAACACAACACCTTTAGTCATTATAGACGGAGTGGAAGGCGGTTTGAATGATATTAGTCCGAATGACATATCTTCAATTCAGGTGTTGAAAGATGCCGGTGCTGCCGCAATTTATGGTGTTCGGGGCGCCAATGGTGTCATCGTGGTAACCACAAAAAAAGGTAAAAGTGGTGCGCCAAATATTACGTATGACGCTTATTACGGTTCGCAGCAGCCACCATCGGGCAATGTCTTCAATATTATGAGTCCTCTTGAGCAGGCTTCGGTTTATGACCAGATTGATCCAAATAATCCGATTTACAAAGGAGCTACCGTACCAGACTATTTGATTATTGGCGGATATGCTGCAGCAGGTGATCCACGTGTTAACCCGGAACGATATGTTTTTGATCCATCAAATCCGAATAACAATTATCAGATTGCTCAAACTAACGTAGCTGGTACAGACTGGTTTCATGAAATTTTCAAATCTGCTCCAAGAATGAGCCATTCTCTTTCTGCGAGCGGCGGAACAGATAATTCAACTTACTTATTCTCCTTGAATTACCTGAATGAGCAGGGTACGCTGATTGAAACTTACAATAAACGCTACGCAACACGTATCAATACAACTTTTAATGTAGGAAAGAACAAAAATATCCGCGTGGGAGAGAACGCTTACCTGTTTAATAGAAATTCGCCAGGCTTGCCGGGTGGTAATCAAAATGAAGGAAACGCAATCTCGTTTAGTTATCGCATACAACCGTTAATACCCGTGCGGGATATTATGGGGAACTATGCCGGTACACGCTTAGGAACTGGTGAAATGGGAAATGCCCAGAATCCGGTTGCTATACAAGAAAATACGCGTAACAACAGGCAAAATAACTGGAATATGCAAGGAAACGTTTTTGGAGAAGTTGACTTTCTGAAAAATTTTACTGCACGTACCAGTTTTGGAGGTACAATTAGTAACAGTTACTTCCTGAATTTTTCGTTCAATCCGTATTTTAATCGCGAAGGTTTTGCCAATCCAAACGGTTTAGGTGAACAATCTCAGTACTACAATCAGTGGACCTGGACAAATACATTAAACTATGCTCGTATTCTTGGAAAGCATAACGTCAAGATTTTAGCTGGTACTGAAGCACAAAATACGTTTCAAAGAGGAGTTGGTGGAAATTCAAATAATCTGTTCTCCAATGAATTTGACTATTTGTTGCTGGGAAATGGAACATCTAACGTAACTAACTATAGTTTTGTTGGTGCCAATTACCGTATTGCATCTCTTTTTGCTGACGCCCGGTATCAATTTAATGACCGATATCTTTTGGGATTAACCGTTCGACGTGATGGAGCTTCTGTTTTTGGTGCTGACAGCCGTTATGGAGTCTTTCCATCCGCATCTGTGGGCTGGAGAATTTCAGAAGAATCGTTTATGGACAACGTTAGCTGGCTAGATGACTTGAAATTTCGCGGAAGTTATGGAGTGCTTGGTTCTTACTCAAACGTTCCCGGCGCCAATGCTTTTACATTGTTTAATCAAGGGTTTAGAAATTCATATTATGCAATTGATGGTGGTAATGCCATTGTGCAGGGCTTTCAGCAATCCGGTATCGGGAATCCCAAAACTGGATGGGAAGAAAACGTAGTAAGTAACGTAGGTTTTGATGCAACCATTTTGAGTAATAAACTTTCGTTTTCTGCCGAGTATTACAAAAAGAAAATCAACGGTTTATTATTCAGAGATGCCTTGCCTTCAACCGCAGGAGGTGCAGCTGCACCTTTTGTTAACAGAGGTGATATTCAAAACACCGGCTTTGATTTCAATGCAAATTACAACAGTGCGTTGAAAACAGATTTCAAATATACCGTTGGTGTCAATTTTACTACATATAAAAATAAAATCGTATCTGTTCCGGGCGGATTTTTTGACGCATCCGGTTCGCGAATCGGTAATTTAGTTCGTAATCAGGAAGGACAGCCAGTTGGTTCATTTTTCGGTTATCAGGTGGTTGGGTTGTTTAGTGATCCTTCTGATGTATCAGGTTCTCCAACACAAGCAGGAGCGGCTCCGGGCCGGTTTAAATACCAGGATATAAATGGAGATAATGCAATTACACCTGATGATAGAACGTTTTTTGGTAACCCAAACCCTGATTTTACTTACGGAATAAACCTAAGTGCATCGTATAAGCAGTTTGATTTCTCAACAGTTCTATTTGGTTCTCAGGGCAATCAAGCGGTAAACTACGTGAAGTACTGGACCGATTTTGTTGGAACATTTGTTGGTGGAAAGAGCAGATCTTTACTAGACGCGTGGAAGCCATCTAACCCTACAGCTCCACGTGAAGAATGGACTGTAAGTAATCCAGGTGCGACAACACCTGTTGCGGAAGCGGCAAATAATTTGAGCAATTCCGGGGCGTTTAACTCATATTACCTGGAGGATGCCTCATTTCTAAAAATGCGTTCACTTCAAATTGGATACACCGTTGATCCATCAATGCTTCAGCGTTTCGGCGTGCAACGTTTTAGGGTGTATGTACAGGGTGCTAACTTATTTACTGCAACTAAATATTCCGGTATTGACCCTGAGTTGACTCCGTCATCAGGTAATCTCGCCGGCGAGCAGCAGTCATCCGCATTTGGTATTGATTATGGAAACTATCCAAATAACCAGCGCAGTTTCTTATTTGGTGTAAACCTTTCATTCTAGATTACAGATAAAAAATTGATTATGAAAAAGATAAATTATAAACTATTCATCCCGGCTTGTTTGCTGTTATTAATAACAGCACATGCATGTAAGGATGATTTCCTGAACGTTTCTCCCGCGGGAGCCAGCAGTGAGGCTGTACTCGCTACGCGTGCTGGTGTAGACGGACTGTTAATTGGTACATACGCTCTTTTAGATGGTATTGGTGGGCCGGGCGGCGACGTTTGGGCGCAATCAGTAACTAACTGGATTTGGGGTGGTGTTGCCTCAGACGATGCTCATAAAGGATCTGAATATGGTGATCAGCCGCAGGCAGAGCAGGTTGAAAATTACACCACAATTCCAAGTATGGGATACATTATTAACAAATGGGCGCCTTTATATGCAGGTGCTCAGCGTGCTAATGATGTACTAAGGGTTTTAAGAAAGGTGCCATCCGGTACAATTTCTGCGGCCGATACTTTACAAATCGCATCGGAAGCGAGATTCTTAAGAGCAGTCTTTCACTTTGAGGCAGTTAAAATGTTCGGTGAAAAAGTTCCTTACGTTGGTGAGGATATCTCGTATGAAAACGGAAACTTACTGGTACCAAATGATGCCAGTATATATCCGCAAATTCAGGCAGATTTGCAATTTGCAGCCACCAACCTTGCGAATGTTAAACCAAATTTTGGGCGGGTAAATTCCTGGGCAGCCAAGTCATTATTGGCAGAGGTATTAATGTTTCAGGATAAATACGCAGAAGCGCTTCCAATATTGAAAGATGTGGTTGCCAATGGTGTAAATTCAAGTGGTGTTAAATATGCACTTGTACCTCGATTCAGTGATAATTTTAGGGCTTCAATGCAGAATAATTCTGAAACGGTTTTTGCCATACAGATGTCTGTAGGTGACGGTGCGGGTGGTTTAAATGGTAATGCGGGCGACGTTCTGAATTTCCCAGGCGGCGGACCGGCAAGTTGCTGTGGTTTTTACCAGCCTTCTTTCAGTTTAGCCAATGCATTTAAAGTAGATGCAGCCGGCCTTCCATTGTTTGAAAATGCTGCTTACAATAATACAAACTTGACAACTGATCAGGGATTAACCGGAGCTCAGGCTTATACGCCGGGAAACGAAGCTCTTGATCCACGTATAGACTGGACTATAGGTAGAAGGGGAATACCATATCTTGATTGGGGTATCATGCCCGGCCAAACCTGGGTACGTGCGCAGGCTGCTGCTGGTCCATATCTTCCGGCAAAAAATATTTACTGGAAAGCCGAGCAAGGCTCTCAATCTGATTTTTATGATGGATGGGCTGCCAATCAGTCAACCGGTAACAATTATAACTACATTCGTTTTGCCGATGTGTTACTACTAGCAGCGGAGGCAGAAGCAGAAGCAGGTAGTTTAGCAGAAGCAGAAAGATTGGTTAACCTGGTTCGATCAAGAGCTGCTAATACAGAAGGTTGGGTTCATACCTATGTAGACGGAGACCCGGATAAAGGCTTTACAGATGTTCCGGCAGCTAATTACCGGATCGGATTATACACTGGACAATTCGCAACCAGAGGTCAGGCATATGCTCGCGAAGCGGTTCGTTTTGAAAGACGTTTGGAACTGGCCATGGAAGGTAAACGTTTCTTTGATCTTCAGAGATGGGATAACGGAACCGGATATATGGCAGGTATTCTAAATGCTTACATAGCTAAAGAGCTTCAGTTCTTCCCAACTTATCAAATACTTAAAGGCGCCAAGTTTACACAGGGGCAGGACGAGGTGTTCCCAATACCTCAAGGTCAGATAGATATCAGTCAGGGTACTCTAAAACAAAATCAGAATACCGGAGGATAAAATTTAAAATCTTATATATTTACGGCAGGGGCATAAGTCCCTGCTTTTTTGTTTATGGGTAAATTATTTTAGTGATGAAGTTGATCAACTGTATAGCTGCGCTGATGGTAATAATCTGTTCATGCGGTAAGCCTAAATTGCTTGAAAAAATCAACAGCTCAAGTTCAGGACTAGATTTCAAAAACACAATTACAGAAAACGATTCCATCAATCCGCTGGATATGGTGAATATCTATAACGGAGGCGGAGTTGGCGTGGGCGATTTCAATAACGACGGACTTCAGGATTTATATTTCACCGGAAATATGGTCGCTAATAAATTATACCTGAATAAAGGCGATCTGACCTTTGAAGACATCACGCAGGTTTCAGGTACCGACGGAAAAGGTAAATGGAACCGAGGGGTTTCAGTTGTGGATATAAACAATGACGGTTGGTTGGATATTTATGTTTGCGCCACAATTTCTAAAGACGCCAAAAAACGGGAAAACCTTTTATACGTAAATGCAGGTAAAACTAACAACGGTGTACCTCAGTTTACCGAACAAGCCGCCGCCTATGGTTTAAATGATTCTTCACATTCCACCATGGCTAATTTTTTCGATTACGACAATGATGGAGATCTGGATATGTATTTGGTGGTTAATGAAATAGATATTCGTGATAACCCCAACCGTTATCGTCCCGTTGTTTCAAATGGTAGTAGTCCGAGTACCGATAAACTCTATCGAAATGATAGTGATAAAAATCTGAATCACCCATTTTTTACCGATGTATCCGGTCAGGCAGGCATTACCCTGGAAGGTTTGGGACATAGCGCCACAATTGCAGATTTGAATAACGATGGATGGAAGGATATATATGTGAGCAACGACTTTGTTTCAAGCAATATTTTGTATATAAATAATCACGATGGGACATTTACAGATCAATCGCGGTTATATTTTAAGCATACTTCTGCCAATTCTATGGGGCAGGATATTATTGACATTAACAACGACGGTCTCTCCGACGTGATCGAAGCTGATATGAATCCGGAAGATAATTTTCGCAAGAAAATGATGATGAGTGCCAACAGTTATCAGACTTATCAGAATTTCGACCGTTTCAACTACCAATATCAATACGTTAGGAACACGCTCCAATTAAACTGCGGACCACGAGTTTTGCAAAACGACACAATAGGGGCGCCCATATTTAGTGAAATAGGATATTTAAGTGGCATAGCCGAAACAGACTGGAGTTGGACACCTCTCGTTGCCGACTTTGATAATGATGGCCTGCGAGACATGATCATCACCAATGGCTATCCGAGAGATGTTACCGACCACGATTTCATCGCTTTTCGCAATCAATCGTATTCTATTGCTTCCAAGCAACAGATTTTAGATCAAATTCCGGCGGTTAAGCTGCCAAATTACGCGTTCAAAAACAACGGCGATCTTAGTTTCACTAACGTTTCCGAAAACTGGGGAATCAATGTTCCATCGTTCTCCAATGGCGCCGTTTACGCTGATCTTGATAACGACGGTGATTTGGATTTGGTGATTAATAATATCAATGATGAAGTTAGCCTGTATAAAAATAATGTAAATCCGCAGGCGCCGAAGTCAAATTTCTTGAAAGTTACATTTCAAGGCAGTCAACAAAACCGAAATGGTTTAGGGGCCTGGGCGCAAATTTATTATGACCATGGGAAAATTCAGGCGTATGAAAATACACCCTATCGGGGATATTTGTCTTCGATAGAAAGCTGCGCCCATTTTGGTCTTGGTAAATATACGGCTGTAGATTCGCTGGTAATACGTTGGCCCGATGGAAAAACGCAGTTACTAAAAGATGTAAAATCAAATCAAAATATCACGGTGAAATATGCCGATGCGAAGCCGGGAAGTGACAGAATTCAAAGTATTATCGCATCAAAATCCCTCTTTACAGAAATTACATCATCGTTGGGAATTGATTAT